>CANRXN010000154.1 GCA_947643945.1 uncultured Clostridium sp. | reverse complement strand
TTACCATATTAGACCAAACGATAAATGGAGCCCTACAAGGCTATGGAAAACTGATGGTACCAGCAGTATCCTTGGGATGTCGGTGTAATTGTAAAATTGATTTTAAATTTAGTTTTAGTACCAATTCCCGAAATTGGAATAAATGGTGCTGCATGGGCTTCTGTTGCTTGCCATTTGGTAGCTTTTACAATTGCTATTACATCACTTAAACGAACCATAAAATTGGATTTGAGCTTTTCAAAATTTATCATAAAACCAGTAATTTCAGTAGCCATTATGGGAATTTGCTCATATTTTAGTTATGTGAGCTTATTGCGGAATAATTGGCAAAAAAATGGTAACAATAATAGCAATTCTAATTGCTGTAATCATTTATGCACTAGCCATTCTTGCTTTAAAAGTATTCTCAAAAAAGGAAATAAAAATGATGCCAGCAGGAGAAAAAATCCTAAAAGTACTGGAAAAACTAAAAATTTATTAAAAAAAAGTAAAAAAAAGAAGGATTTTCAGTATTTTTGGCGAATTGTTAAAGTGAAGTACAAAGATTGCGATTGTTCATGCGGTCTATGTACATAAACTATTTAAATCTTATAGGAGGTAATTTAAATGAACAAAGCTGAATTAATCGCAGCAATGGCTGCAAAAACAGGAGCTACAAAAAAAGCAGTTGAAGAATCAGTAAACGCATTTGTAGAAGTTGTATCAGAATCACTAAAAAAAGGAGACAAAGTTCAATTAGTTGGATTTGGATCTTTTGAAGTAAGAAAAAGAGCAGCTAGAAAAGGTAGAAACCCACAAACTAAAGAAGAAATCAAAATACCTGCATCAAAAGCTCCAGTATTCAAAGCTGGTAAAGCATTAAAAGATTTAGTAAACAAAAAATAAGAAATTTATAGTAGATATAAATATATGTGAAAAGAGACTAGAAATAGTCTCTTTTTTATATTGTAGGAAAGAGTTCTACTAGTAGGAGGACTTTCCATACAAAATAATTATGGCGAGCCTTAAATTTTCTTAAAATTTGCATTTGATAGGAAATCTTAGGAACGGTTTTTTTTCGACAAAACTTTACACAGTATTTTATGAATGGTATAATCTAAAGTGAGAAAAGAGGAAGCAAAATGGCAAAAAAATATTTAGAAAAAAATGTACTAGAAGCAGCACTAGAAAGACTAGAAATTATGTTCCAAAACTTTGACAACATCTATTTTAGTGTAAGTGGAGGAAAAGACAGTTCTGTCATGGTACAACTAGCAAATCAGGTAGCCAAAAAGTCAAACAAAAAGTTTGATGTATTATTCATTGATTTGGAAGCACAATATAGATATACAATTGAACATATCGAGCAACTAAAACAATTATCACAAATTCGAGACTTTTATCATATTGCTTTGCCAATTGCCTTAAGAAATGCCGTTTCAGTCTTACAGCCTAAATGGATTTGTTGGGAAGAAGAAAACAAGCATCTTTGGGTAAGAAGCATGCCGGAAGATGCCATCAACATCGACAATTGTCCTTTCCTGTGGTTTAAAAAAGGAGAAGAATTCGAAGAATTTATTATACAATTTGCTGGTTGGTACCAAGAAAAATATCAAGGAAAAGTGGCATGTGGCATAGGAATTCGAACAGACGAAAGCTTGAACAGATTTCGAACCATTGCCTTTCAAGATAAAAAAATCACTTTTCAAAATTACAACTGGACAACCAAGTTAAAAGTAAACGAAAGACATATAGAGGTATATAATTTTTATCCTTTATATGATTGGTCAGCAGAAGATATTTGGGGTGCTGTTAGTAAGCTGGATTTAGAATTTAATTATATTTATGAATTGATGTACAAAAATGGAGTAAGTATTTATGAACAAAGACTTTGCCAGCCATATGGTGATGACCAAAGAAATGGATTAGACCAGTTTAAAGCTTTAGAATATGATACTTGGAGTAAAGTATTAAATCGTGTAAATGGCGTCAATTTCGGAAATATTTATTGTAAAACTACTGCTTTAGGAAATATTAAATCTTGCAAACCGGAATTCATGTCATGGCAACAATACGCTGTATTTTTGCTAGAAAGTATTGGAATTTATAATAGAGATTTGATGTTACACTATTACAAAAAAATCAAAAAATTTATGATTTGGCACAAAAATAAAGAAGGAATTCAAATAAAAGATATTCCAGATACAGCAGATTGCAAATTAGAAAATCAAAAAAAAGCAATTTCTTGGAGACGAATTGCAAGAGCCATTGAAAAAAACGATTTTTATATGAGAAGATTATCCTTTGGACAAACGAAAAATGACGATAGAGAGCTAATGGAGTTAATTCATAAATGGGATAATTTATTAAACCGAAAAACGAAAACAGATGACAAAACACTACAAAAAATAATATTAGAACAAAGCAAGGAGAAGAAGATATGATAGTAAAAGTAACCAACAAAGACGAAAAATTTTATCAATACATGGGAAAAGTTTTTGGCTCAAGATTAATCGAAAAGCAAACCAGTGACAGAATTTACGATGACGATAATAAATTGTGGTATCTTTATTTAGAGGAAAATAAAGTAATGGCATTTGTTTCTATTAGCAAAAATGTGATAAAAAACATTTATACTACAAAAGAGAAATATTTAGAGGAGATATTGGAAAAAGTAAAAAAGGAAAATACAATAACTTATAGTATTGTAACAAAATACTATTTAGATACCTATAAGAAAGCTGGATATAAGGTAAGTAAAACCCAAGACTATAAAAATTTTACCATTATTTACAGTTAAAAAGAAAACTAAAAAGAAACACAAAAAAAGTTTAATTCTTTATCTAAAAATTTGTGTAATTTAAGAAAGGACAGATAGAAAAAATGAAGAAAATAGAATTTCCCGTATTAAATGTAAAAATGGTAGATATTAATAAAGTTATTGCCAATGACTATAACCCCAATAAAGTTGCACCACCAGAAATGAAACTACTAAAGCACTCTATTGAGGAGGATGGTTATACCCAACCTATTGTAACTTATTATGATAAAGAAAATGACCAATATATTGTTGTCGATGGCTTTCACCGTTACCGCTGTGCGAAGGAATATTTTCACTTAGACAAAATCCCAATTGTAACCATAGATAAAGACTTAGAAAATCGTATGGCAAGTACAATTAGGCATAACCGTGCAAGAGGAACCCATCAGATTATTGATATGTCACATATTGTCTTAACATTAACACAAAATGGTTGGACAGAAAAAGAGATTTCAAAACATTTGGGAATGGAGCTAGATGAGATTATTCGCTTAAAACAGATTACAGGCTTAAAGGAGATGTTTGCAAATCACACGTTTAGTAATTCATGGGAAGAATTTGAAGAAAATAAGAAAAAGAAATAAAAATCCCCTTCGGCCCCACTGGTTCGGCCCCACTGGTTCCGGGTTTAAATGGGGACGTTGTT
>CANRXN010000153.1 GCA_947643945.1 uncultured Clostridium sp. | reverse complement strand
AGCATGAGTTAATGGATAGTATTTGTAGAATTTTATCAATTTTTCCATTAAGCGATGTTCATATTGAAATTGAGATTGACACGTTTGAAATCATTGTCATAAGTTGCGAAGAAAACGATACCTTTGAGTTCTTGAATGAACAAATCAATAAAAATTTCAAAGAAATTGCTTAACAGCAAAACTTTCCCCCTGAAACCGAGTACTTGGGTTTCGGGGGATTGCCTTTTTTATAGAGTTAAAAAAAATACTTGCGAACACATCATAAAAGATATATAATAAGAAAAACAACAACTATTAAAGGAGAGTGATAACATGTTAGAACTAGAGGAAAACACCAAAGCACTAAAAAATCTAGAGCAAAAAACAAAGAAATTAGGTGAATCCCTTTGACATTGTCAAACTAGAAAAACAATTAAAAGAATTAGAAACAAAAACACTAGAAGAAAACTTTTGGAACGACAGCAAAAACTCCAGCAAAATCTTAGCACAAATAAAAAACATCAAAAGTAAAACCAGTAAATACAAAGAAATCGAAAACGAAATAACAAACCTAATCGAACTAACTGAGTTACTTGAACTAGAACCAGACGAAGAAATGGCAAAAGATATCATAAAAAATACAAATAAACTAGAAAAGCAAATCGAAAAATTTGAAATTGCCACTTTCTTATCTGGAAAATATGACAGCAACAATGCCATCATTACCATTCACCCAGGAGCAGGAGGGACAGAGTCTCAAGATTGGGCAGAAATGTTATACCGAATGTATACAAGATGGGCAAACAAAAATAGTTATGAAGTTAAAGAATTAGACTATTTAGAAGGAGAAGAAGCAGGAATAAAAAGCGTTACCTTTGAAATCATAGGAGAAAACGCCTATGGATATATGAAGACGGAAATGGGTGTACACCGTTTAGTTCGAATATCTCCATTTGACAGTGGAGGAAGAAGACACACCTCTTTTGCTTCTTTAGAGGTATTGCCAGAAATTACAGACGATATTGAACTAGAAATCAATCCAGACGATTTGAGAGTAGACACCTATCGCGCATCAGGAGCAGGAGGACAGCACATCAACAAAACATCTTCAGCCGTAAGAATCACACATATCCCAACCAATGTAGTAGTTGCTTGTCAAACAGAGCGTTCTCAAATTCAAAATAGAGAAACAGCCATGAAGATGTTAAAATCCAAATTATTAGACTTAAAAGAAAAAGAACAAAAAGAAAAAATTGAAGACCTAAAAGGAGTTCAAATGGAAATTGCATGGGGAAGTCAAATTCGTTCTTATGTATTTTGTCCTTACACCATGGTTAAAGACCACCGAACCAATTATGAAGTAGGAAATGTCCAAGCCGTTATGGATGGTGAAATAGATGGCTTTATGGAAAGCTATTTAAAAGCGAGGCTATAAACACTTATAGTCTAGTTTTTTTAGTTTTATCAATAACGCTTTTCTTTATTTATCATATAATAAATAAAGAGGCTTATTTAAATTTAAATAAGTTGTCTAAATAAGTTTTAAAAAGCGAGTGATTAAGGTGGACACAACCGTATTAAAATTTGGAGGTAGTTCTGTTGCTGACAATGAAAAACTAAAAATAGTAGCAAAAAAAATTATTGAATTATACAAAAAAAATCACAAAATCGTAGTGGTTGTTTCTGCGCAAGGAAAAACCACCGATAAACTAATTTTAGAAGCAAAAGAATTAGCCGAAAAAACAAAAGAAAAAGATAGAGAAATGGATGTATTATTAAGCAGTGGCGAGCAAATGTCTACTGCTAAACTAAGTATGGTACTTAATCAAATGGGATATCCTGCTATTTCTTTAACAGGTTGGCAAGCAGGAATTTATACAAATAACACCAACCAAAATGCCATTATAAAATGGATTGATACTTCGAGAATTAGGGAAGAGTTAGAAAAAAGAAAAATTGTCATTTTAGCAGGTTTTCAAGGTTTAAATGAAAACATGGATATAACAACTTTAGGAAGAGGCGGATCAGACACAACAGCAGTTGCTATTGCAGCAGCCTTGGGGGCTAAAAATTGCTACATTTTTTCAGATGTAGATGGCGTTTATACAACTGATCCGAATCGATTAGAAACTGCTAAAAAACTACCAGCCCTTTCTTATGAAGAAATGATTGAAATTTCAAGTGAAGGAGCAAAGGTTCTTCATAATAGATGTGTAGAAATAGGCGAGAAATTTAAAGTGCCAATTATTACTAAATCAACTTTTAATGATAAACCACGGAACCGTAATTACCGACATCATTGAAGAAAACACCATTAAAAGTATTGTAAAAAAAGAAGTTTCTAGACTTTCTATCATAGGAAATGGAATTCTTAGAAGTTTTTCGAAAATCAAACTGGTTTTAGACATATTAGAAAAAAATAAAATGGAAGTTTTAGAGCTAACAGTAACAGAATCTAAGATTTCAATTATGTTTAAAGATAAAGTAAATGATAAGATATTAAACGAAATCCATGAAAAATTGATTGTAAAAAAATAATAAATTAAAAAGAAAACTTGGGAAATCTATGTCAAGTTTTCTTTTTTCGTTCTAAATAAGACAAACTGTGAATATATTAATCTAAGACAAACAAAATAGGGAGGTAAGAGACTATGACACTTGAAGAAAGAAAAACAACTGTAACAGGCGTCATTCAAAATCTAATTTTAGAAAATAGAGGAAAACTTAGTATATCTGGTGTTTTAGATGTTTTAAGTTTTGATGACCAAGTAGTTATTCTAGAAACAGAATTAGGTTTATTAACCGTAAAAGGCGAAAATATTAGAATTAATAAATTAAGCATTGATACCAGTGAAGTTATTGTAGAAGGAGATATTTCTTCACTTGCTTATAGCGACAAAGAAATGGATAAATCAAAAAGCAATTTACTAAGTAAAATATTTAAATAGAAAAGGAGAGTCAAGTAATGGTTGCAAATCAGGCATATCTATTTTTAATTTTTATCCTAAATGGTATTATCATTGGTCTATTATTTGACTTTTTTAGAATTTCTAGGAAAGTAGTTTCTACAAGCGATATGGCAACCTACCTAGAGGACGTCTTATTTTGGATTTTAGCAGGAGCTATTATGCTGTATTCTATCTTTGTTTTTAACAATGGAGAATTACGCTTATTTATGTTTTTAGGCGTTTTATTAGGGGCATTTATTTATATGTTATTTATTAGCTCTCATATGATAAATATTAGCGTTAAAACAATTAACCTATTAAAAAAAGTAATTGGGGTCTTCATAACACCATTTAAAGTAATTTACCAAGCAATTCGTAAAATATGTTTCAAACCAATTAGATTTTTATTTATCAATGTTAGAAAAAATGTGACAAACTTCGGCAATCAGTTTTACAAAAACCTAAAAGCTTCCAATGTTTATTTTCATCAGTCATGAAAAGGCAGGCCAGCCCAAAGGTATGATGGCAC
>CANRXN010000152.1 GCA_947643945.1 uncultured Clostridium sp. | reverse complement strand
AAATTAAACGGTAAATTTAGCGAAGAAATGTATGAAAGGGTATTTAACAAACTAATTAATGAAATAAATGAAAAAGAAAAAGAATACAATAAGTTAAAAAATAAAAAAGAAAATGCTATGCAAGATGATAGTAAAGAGATAGAAAACATTGTTAAAGAATTTTTAAAACTAGAAAAGCCGACACCTGAAATAATGAAGGTAATTATTAATAAAATAGAAATACACCAAGATAAGCAGGTAGATATCATTTTTAATTTTAAGAGATTAAATGATATTAATATCAAAAATGCACAAAACGACTAATCTAATATTTGATATCAGATTAGTCGAAACAAAAAAATCAAAACTGTCTACTTTGACCTCAACCAGAAGGAATATCAATGGCAGTTCCCATGAAAAACGGAGGCATGAAAATTTCGAAAGTCATCTTCTATGTCGTACTATCAGGCATCACAACAGGAGTAGGAGCCTTCTTTGGAGCCATCATAGGCTCTATTTCAACTGGAATTATAGCCATCTGCTTAAGCTTTGCAGCACGGAGCCATGCTATACATCGTATCACGGAGAACTAGTGCCAGAAGCTAACACCTTATACCATGGAAGAATGACAGCACTTCGGCAACATATTGGGCTTTTTAATAGGAATCTTTGCAACAGGGATTTAGGGGACGTTCCTTAAATCCCTGTTTTAGTATATTCCTTCAAAAAGCATAAAAAATTTAAAAAATCAAGTAACTTCATTGACAACAAAACCAAAATATTATAAAATACAAACATACATTTGAAAACGAACAAGCAAAAATAAACATAAAACAAAACCAAAGCAACATAACAACAAAAAAGAAAGGAAGATTTGATGCAAAACATATTAGAAGGATTAAACAACAAACAATACGAAGCAGTCGTAAACACCGAAGGACCATGCTTAGTAATCGCACGGAGCAGGAAGTGGAAAAACCAAAGTACTAACCCACAAAATAGCCTACTTAATAGGAGAAAAACAAGCAAAACCATGGGACATCATAGCCATCACCTTCACCAACAAAGCAGCCAACGAAATGAAAGAAAGAATCTCCAACCTAGTAGGAGACCTTGCCAAAGACATATGGATGGGAACCTTCCACTCCATATGTGTAAGAATCTTAAGAAGATTCATAGACAGAATAGGATTTGACAGTTCCTTTATCATATTTGACACAAGCGACCAAAAAACATTAATAAAAAACTGTATCAAAGAACTAAACTTAGACGACAAGCTATTTAACCCAAGAAGCGTCCTAGCCGAAATCAGCAACGCCAAAAACGAAATGCTAGAACCAGACCAATACCAAGTAAGAGCAAACGGAGAATTTCGAAAAGAAAAAATAGCAACCATCTATCAACTATACCAAAAAAGATTAAAAGAAAACAATGCAATAGACTTTGACGACATCATAAACGACACCATAAAAATCCTATTAGAAAATCCAGACATCTTAGAATATTATGCAAACAAATTCAAATATGTACTAGTAGACGAATACCAAGACACCAACAAAGCACAATTCACCCTAGTCACCCTATTTGCCTCTAAAAATGGTAACATAACCGTAGTAGGAGACAATGACCAAGGAATCTACAGCTTTCGTGGAGCGGACATAACCAACATCTTAAACTTTGAAAAAGACTTCCCAGGAACCAAAATTATCAAACTAGAACAAAACTATCGATGCACAGGAAACATCCTAAAAGCAGCCAACAGCGTTATTAAAAACAACGAAGTAAAATACAAAAAAGAACTATGGACCCAAAACAACGAAGGAAGCCTGCCACGCGTCTACCAAGCAAACAACGAATATGACGAAGGAGCCTACATAGTAGAACAAATTGAGCATCTAAGAAGAGAAGAATATTACAAATACGAGGACTTTACCATACTTTATCGAATGAACACCCAATCAAGAGCCATAGAAGATATCCTAAGACGTGAAAACATACCATACAAAATAATTCGGAGGGTTAAAATTCTATGAAAGAAAAGAAATCAAAGACCTAATCGCTTACCTAAGACTAATCCAAAACCAAAACGACAACCTAAGCCTAACAAGAATCATTAACGAACCGAAAAGAGGAATTGGAAAAACCAGCTTAGACAAAATAGAAAAAATAGCCGAAACCAGTGGGATTTCTATGTATGAGATTATCAAAAAAGCAGACGAATTTGGGTTAAACCGAGTATTCTTAAACTCCAGAGAATTTATCAACACCATAGAAGAACTAAAAACCAAAAAAGATAACATAAGCATTACTGAGCTAGTAAAACTAACCCTCAAAAAAACAGGCTACACCAAAGCTTTAGAAGCAGAAAACACAATCGAAGCCGAAAACAGAATTGCCAATCTAGAAGAATTTCTAACCGTTACCATGGAATTTGAAGAAGAATTTGCCGAAAATAGCTTAAGCGAATTCCTAGAAGGAATCACGTTATCAAGTGACCTAGACAACTTAGAGCAGCAAGAAGATGCCATAACCTTAATGACCTTGCATAGTGCCAAAGGGCTAGAATTCCCAGTCGTCTTCTTAGTAGGAATGGAAGAAGGAATTTTCCCAGGGCATCAATCCATGATGGAAGAAAAAGAACTAGAAGAAGAAAGACGCTTATGCTATGTAGGAATCACCAGAGCCAAAGAAAACTTATTCTTAACCTGTAGCAAGCAAAGAACCGTATTTGGGTCAACTAGTTACAATCCAGTCTCAAGATTTTTAGAAGAAATTCCAAAAGAATTACTAGAAGGCTATGAAGAAGCATTTGGAGGAACCACTAATAAAGACGAAATGTTCAAAGACTCTAGTTATAGTTGGGAGTATGGAAGCAAAAATAATAGCAACATAAAAGTATATAAAGTAAACGAAAAAGAGCCTGCTATGGCAGCCAAAAGCAATACTGGATTCGCTTTTCGAACAGCAGAAAGCTTCTTAAACAATCTAGGAAAAAAAGCATCTGCCAAAACAGTAGACTTATCACAATATACATCAGGTGTTAGAGTTTTCCACAAAAAATTTGGAGAAGGAACTATCAATCTAGTCGAGCCAGAAGGAGAAGACTTAAAAGTGGACATAAACTTTGACAAAGCAGGACACAAAAGACTGATGGCAAGATTTGCGAATTTAGAAATCATAGAATAATAAAACAAAAAAGCATCTAAAAAAGGATGCTTTTTTAAAAATGTACATAAAATTTGCATATTATGTAAAAATATGTTATACTGAAATAGAAGTTATACAAGGAGGCGATTACCATGAAAATAAAAATGATTAGTAAAAGTATAATAGTAATAATAATAACAAGTTTAATAATCCTAATGTGTAGCATGGCAAACTATAGTAATGCAAATGCGCCAGGCTTTATAAGCTTTAACAATGCGCCAAGAAAATATATGGTAGCATCTGAAGACAAACTAGCAGACATCACAGTAAGAATAGAAGATAACA
>CANRXN010000151.1 GCA_947643945.1 uncultured Clostridium sp. | reverse complement strand
TAGTACTTAAAAATATTGAAATCTAGGGAATTCCCCAGCGAAAAAAACTCATACTAAACAAAAACTTTACTTGACAAAAAAGACAAGCTAGCATAAAATGATAAAAAGGAAGAAGGAAGGGATTTTATATGGAGAAATTTTTGAAAAAATCAAGTTGGAGTGACATCATAATATCATTGCTATTTGTCATTTTTGGTATTGCCTTAATAACAAGACCAGAATTTATCATGTCAATGATTTCGTTTGTTTTAGGTGGTATATGTGTCGTAATGGGGGTTTTAAAAGGAATCGACTATTTTTCCTCTGGAAAAAGCGATAGTTATATGTTAGCTATCGCAGTTGTAGCAGTAATTGCAGGAATTATTATTATGTTTTGTGCGGGGATTATTACTTCTGTGTTTAGAATATTAATTGCTTTGTGGATTATTTATAGTGGAATTATGAACTTGCAAACTACGGTTGTTTGGAAGGATTATCAATCAAGATTATGGTTAGTAACTTTGATTTTATCAATTGTAACTATTTTAGCCGGAATTTATATTTTAGTCACAAATGGTGCTATGCTACAAATTATGGGGGCTATTATTATGATTTATGGAATTATGGATATTATTGAAAGCGCGATTTTTATTAAGAAAATTGATAATTATTTGGAATAAAATTGAAAATTTTTAGTATATGAGTTATAATGTACCTGTATCACCTAAATGGTATTGAGCAGAAAGCAGAAAGGAGAAGTATGGCAGAACAACAAAAAGAGTTTGTTTTAGAACTCGATACAGCACATTATCTACGTGAGGTAGAAGAAAGTGACGACGATATCTTATATCCAGATGGAAGATATTATCGAAAGGACAAGGAAAATTTTGCTCTTCATAAGAACAACAGAATTTATGAATGAGCAGTCCAAAACAAAAAAATCCAGTTTGAAAGTTGAAACTGGATTTTTTTGTGTCAATTTGTAGAAATAGTTCATATTATGTTAGTAAAAGGAGGAAGAAAAATGTTTAGAAGAAAATGCTATTGTATGAATAATAGTTATAAAAATGACAATTGTGAATTACAAAATGATTTAATTGAAAAACAATGTAATGATGTAGTTTCATATGAAGATTATCAAAACAGTTGTGACTGTGGATTTGACGAAGAATATAGTGTATTCCCAGAAAATCCAATGTTAGGTCAAAGCTATGTACCAATTCAATATATGGATAAAACCTTTAAGCCATGTGTGGGCTTAAAAATGGGAACTCTTTTCCCAGAATTAGTAAGCCCTTATGTTCCAGGTCAATCTATGGAAGAAATAAACTATATTAGACAAACCAATCAAATAGGGAAGGGGTGTAATAAATGTTGTTAGAAGAAAATAGAAATTGTGGTTGCCAAAATAACAATAACGCTCAAAATGATTGCAATTGTGAAGTAGAAAGAACAGTAGATTGCGAAGCAAGAAGAGAAATGATGGATCAAATTAGATGTTATGATTTTGCTATTAATGAATTAGCTTTATATTTAGATACACACCCAGAAGATCAAAAGGCACTTTGCTTACACAGAAAATATGCTAAACAAGCAAAAGAATTAAAAGACAAATACCAAAAAGTGTATGGACCTCTAACCATTAATTACCCTTGTAATAAATGGAGATGGCTTGAGGAACCATGGGTTTCGTTTGGTTTGGGAGAATTTTAAACTCTGATTGAATAAAATATAATTTAGAGTTTAATGTTAAGATTTTTAAATTAAAAAATTGTTACTTATAGGCTTGTCCTCTGTAAATCATCATAGGTCAACCCCTCTCTTTGTAGTATTTCTTCAAAAGATATTGCATTTTCTAGTTCTTTTTCTTTGGTATCTTTGCTTTCTGTTAAATAGTCTAAATACATTACTTTTTCAGTAATATCCATGTTTTCTAAAATGACAGTAGGCTCTAGTCTTAATAGTTCAGAATCAATTGCTTTTTCCATTAAGATTTTAACAGAATTTAAACATTCTACATTAAGTCTTGGTGTCATTTTAATAACATCTTTGATTGCTTGAATTTGTGCTTCAGACATAAATATCAGCTCCTTTCTTTAAATTTATGTATTTATTATAGCAAGTTCATAGCGAATTTACAATCCTTCTTTTGGATTTATTAGAATTTGACTTTAAAAGTTGTTGCAATTTCAAATATTCTATATTTGGGATAAGAATTATACTAAAAGTTTAAATCGCTTTAAATTTATAATAAATATCAATATTATCATCATCTATTTCAATTTTATCAATTAATTTTAAAAGAAAATTTCTATCCACGTTATTTTCATTAAAATCTACTAATTCTTTCACATTACAGATTAAATCTTCTTTTTTTATTGTATTTTTATTAATCTCTTTTTCCTTTTGAAATCGATTTAGTAAGGTCTTTTTATCTGTTTCATATTGTTTAGAAAGTTTAATAAATAAATCTTCTGTTATAATTCCTTTTACTTTATCCTCGTATAAAGATTGAATTAAGTTATCCTTTTCTGCTATTTTAGAATCTAAATAATCTAATTTTTTATTATCTGTTTGTGTATTAGGACAGATATATTCTAATTCTTCGTATTTTAGAAAATTAGAAATGTTTTCTTTCAAACTAGTAATTACACTACTAATTAAAGTATCTTCTCTTAAATGGATATTTGAGCAAAATTTACTACCATTTCTTTTATAAGAAGAACACACACATCTAAAATATTTTCCATGATTTTTATTATAGGTTATTTTTGATTTACATTTTTTGCATAAAACTAGACCTTGTAGTAAATGTGGGGAAGAAGCGGTATAATTCCATTCATTCGATTTTTTATCGAGCATGATTTGAACACTATTAAAAATATTTCTATCAATAATTGCTTCATGATTATTTTCAATGATAATATGTTGCTGTTTTGGTACATCAATAATTTTTTTCGTTTTATAATTTAGTTTGCTATATTTATGTTGCACTAAATCACCTGTATAAATTCTATCTCTAAGAATTTTAGAAACCATAGTTGTATTCCATAAATTGGTTTTATTGTTTGGATTATAATAGTTTGTAGTTTTTCTTTTATAGGCAAGTGGTGTTAGTATTTTATTATTATTTAGATATCTACATATTTCAGCTTTATTGTTTCAAGCATAATACATTTCAAATATTTTTTGAACAATAAGAGAGACTTCATAATCTACTAAAATGATATTCTTGTCCTTTTCATCTTTTTTATAGCCATAGGGTAAAAAAGATTTAATATTTTGTCCGCTAGATGCTTTTGTTAGTAAGCTAGAGCGAACTTTTTTTGAAATATCTTTTGCATACATATCATTAAAAACAGATTTAAATGGTGTCATATCATTATTTGTGTTATTATTGTCAAATGTATCTATCCCATCATTTAAAGCGATATATCGTACATTTTTTAAGGGGAAGTATTTTTCCAAATAATATCCTGTTTCAATGTAATCTCTGCCAAGTCTTGATA
>CANRXN010000150.1 GCA_947643945.1 uncultured Clostridium sp. | reverse complement strand
GGTTGGGGGGTTTTTTTGGGCACTTTAAATTTGTTGGGCCCGTTTTTACCCCGGAACCTGTGGGGACCCGGTGGGGAAACCCGGAACCAGTGGGGACGGTTGGGACGTTTGAGATAAGAAAAGAGAAGACTAATATTGTCTTCCCCATACAACCATTTTATCTGCTTTTTTGCCACAGCATACACAAGTGTCTCCTAAGTGTTCTTGCTCGAATGGAATACATCTTGATGGCGCTCCTGTTAGTTCTTTTACTTTGTCTTCGCAATCTTGTGAACCACACCACATGGTTTTTACAAATCCTTGGTTTTCATCCATATTTCTTGCTAATTCGTCCATGTTGTGGGCTACTGTTGTTTTTTCTTCCATTCTCTTTTTACAAGCGTTAAACATAGATTGGTGTATGTCTTTTAATAAGTCTTCTAATACTTCTTCTAGGTCTTGCATTTTTACTGGCATTTTTTCTAAAGTATCACGTCTTGTTATAATAACTTCTTGTCTTTCGATTTCTTTTGGTCCCATTTCGATTCTTACTGGTACACCTTTCATTTCCCAATTGTTGAATTTATATCCTACTGTGTAGTTGTCTCTATCGTCTAATTCTACTCTAAATTTTGCTTTTAAGGTTTCTTCCATTTTTTTAGCTACTTCTAATACGTTTCCTTTTTCTTGCGCAATTGGAACGATTACAACTTGGATTGGTGCTGCATATGGTGGTAGTTTTAGTCCTCTGTTATCACCATGTGCCATAATAACAGCTCCAATGGTTCTTGTGCTTAAGCCCCAAGAGGTTTGATAAGCATATTCTTGTTCTCCATTTTTGTTTTGGAATTTTACATCAAATGGTTTGGTAAAGTTTTGCCCAAAGTAGTGTGAAGTTGCCCCTTGTAAGGCTCTTCCATCATGCATTAGGGTTTCTACTGTGTAGGTTTCTTCTGCTCCTGCAAATTGTTCTTTTTTGGTTTTTTGTCCTTTTAATACTGGAATAGCTAATAAGTTTTCTAATACGTCTGCATATACGTCTAACATAGCTAGTGTAAAGTCTCTTGCTTTTTTAGGGGTTTCATGGATGGTGTGTCCTTCTTGCCATAAGAATTCTCTAGAACGCAAAAATGGTCTGGTTTCTTTTTCCCATCTTAATACACTACACCATTGGTTGTATAAAAATGGTAGGTCTCTCCAAGAGTTTAACCATTTTGAATACATGGTAGAAAAGATTGTTTCTGATGTTGGTCTTACACATAGTCTTTCTTCTAGTTTTTCTCCTCCTCCAATGGTTACCCATGCTACTTCTGGAGCAAAACCTTCTACATGCTCTTCTTCTTTTTCTAATAAGCTTTCTGGGATTAGAACTGGCATAGATACATTTTTTACACCATGTTCTTTAAATCTTTTGTCTGTATATTCTTGTATATGCTCCCAAATGGCATATCCATATGGTCTGATAGATATAAATCCTTTTACTGATGTATAGTCTGCTAATTCTGCTTTTAATACTATGTCTGTGTACCATTGTGCAAAGTTTTCGTCAATGTTTGTGATGTCTTTTACAAATTCTTTGTTATCACTCATTTTTATTTCCTCCTTATTATAAATGAACCATTATCTTTCGATATTTTCATTTTACTTTATTTTTTATTATTTTTAATTAACGTCTATTCCTTCCCCTATGGGGCATGGAGCCTCCATTTTTCCTTTTTTCTCGTTTCCGGATTGCTTCTTGATTTTGTTGGTCTTCCTCCGTTTTCGTTAAGGCTTGTTCTTGCAAATTTTGTGATTCTTGCTGGTCTTCTTGATTTTCTACTAATTCGTCGATTACGATTTGTTTGTTTTCGTCTAATTTGTATCTTGGTAATTCTGGTAATTCTTCTAAAGAGCTGTAACCAAACATTCTTAAAAATTCACCTGTTGTCTGGTAAGACATAGGTTTTCCTGGCAAATCGATTTTTCCTGCTTCTTCAATTAAACCATATTCTAGTAATTTATACACACATGCATCTGCTGATACACCGGCGAATGGCTTCTATTTCTGCTCTTGCAATTTTAGGGTTGTAAGCAATAATAGCTAATGTTTCTAATGCTGCATTGGATAAGTTTGGTTTGTTTCTTTTGTCCAACACAGGATAAATGAAATCATGTAATTCTTTTTTTGTGCATAGTTGATAGTTATGGTCAATTTTTATGATTTCAATTCCTCTTGTTTGTTGTTTGTATTCTTCTTGCATACTTGCTATGATGTTTTCGATGTCTTCTCCGGGTTAGTTCTAAGTTTAAGATTAATTCTTTTATCGATACGGGTCTTCCTGCTGCAAAAAGTATGGCTTCTATTACTGCTTTTAGTTTGCTTATTTCCATTTGCTTCCCTTCTTATTAATTATTTTTCTTTGTATATTATGCCAGAAATTCATGAATCTGTCAATATTTTTAGGTTTTTTCTCTTTTTTGTCCAAATAAAAATAGGAAAATTTTTCTTTCCCTTGTCAAAATACATTTCATGCATTTGGGCAAGGAATTGAAAAATCTTCCCTTTAACGTATTACATTCGTTAAATTTCTTTGATTCAAATTTAGTGTTTTTAAAGCTACTTTTGCATAATTTATAGTTTTAGTTTTCACAGCGTTTGGGTTTCACAAATATAAAGCTAAGCGGAAACCAATGTAGTCGGTGGCAAGGGCCGGAACGCCGCTGAAGCGATTGGAAGCTGGGTCAGAAGTACCAGCGTAGCCGTAAACGCCTCCGCGAATGGCACGAAAGTCTGTTTTTTTAGCTTCCATAGACCATTCATAAACATTTCCAGCCATATCATAAATGTTTCTTTGCTTGTTTGCTACTATACTTGGATTGTCACTATAAATTAAATCTTTTCCTGTTATATGACTTGGATTTGTTTCTGTATTTCCTGTTTTTGTACTATTATAATTGTCACTATGCCATCCTTGTTTACTACTATCTTTTGCAAAACCAGTATAATCAGGATCAATAAATTTTAAAGTAGCATCCCACTGCACACCATAACACAAAGTACTTGTTACTCCTTCATAATTATTTTTACTAGCAAATTCTTTTGCTAGTTTTACAGCCCCTACTTTTCCTCCTGTTTGACTTGTTCCTTCTATATCATTCATACTATTTCCCCATGGGACATTATTATAAACATCAGCGTCTTTTTTTACAATCACATTTCCTGAACTATCTTTTCCTGCTTCAAATCTACCAATATAAAAGCCTTTATTATTTCTTACACTTTCATACATAGCATTATATTCTTCTTGTTCTGTACTATACCCATTGGCAAATGGTTCTGTATGATTTGTTAAAGATTCTTGACTACCACCGAAATATCCGGATTTCCTTTCAAAATTTGCTATATCATTTACTGGCACCCAAACAAATTGATTATGATTTTCTGTTGTATCTTCGATGACAATTCCCTCTTCTACTACATCTGCTGAATCCTCTGCTATTTTAAAACCTGCTGGAACAATAAATTTCTGTTGATTAATATCTTCTACT
>CANRXN010000149.1 GCA_947643945.1 uncultured Clostridium sp. | reverse complement strand
ATGCTAACCCAGTTTAATCAATACGTACTTCGGTAAAATAAAAAATCCTTTTCGTATCAATACCTTAGAAAAGCAAGAAAAAGAAGAAATAAAATATATCATTACCTTAGATGCCGATACGGACTTAATTTTAAACTCTGCTTTCCAATTAGTAGGTGCCATGGCACATATTTTAAATACACCAATTGTAGATAGCCAAAAAAATATAGTGGTAGATGGTTATGGTATCATGCAACCTAGAATTGGTGTTAATTTAGACATTAGTTACAAAACCTTATTTACCAAAATATTTGCCGGAGCAGGAGGAACCGATTCTTACACAAATGCGATATCAGACATCTATCAAGACAATTTCCAAGAAGGAATTTTTACGGGAAAAGGAATTTACGACTTAAAAACTTATGAAACCGTACTAGAAAAACAAATTCCAGAAAACACGGTACTAAGCCACGATTTATTAGAAGGCTGTTATTTACGATGCGGGTTAGTAAGTGACATTTTACTAATGGATCGGTTATCCAACCAAATACAATAGCTTTATGAACCGACTTTCTAGGTGGATTAGAGGAGATTGGCAAATAACCAAATGGCTAAACCCTAAAAAGCCTTTAAATTTACTATCCAAATACAAAATATTAGATAATTTAAGAAGAAGTCTAATGGAAATAGCAATTATAGTAGCTATTGTTTATTGTAATATAGTAGGAATTCTAGAAACAAAGAAAATTTGGTTATATAGCACCATTTTTTTAGGAGTTGCTATTTTTCCCTATTTATTAGAAATGATTAATAGCTTCATTTTTAAGAAAGAAGGGGAAGAAAAACAAAAAACTTTTGCCCCTAAAATATCAGGAATAAAAGGAAGTTTTTTAAGAGCCTTTCTTACTTTGCGGTTGTTTACCTTACAAAGCATATGTTTCAGGTAAAGCCATTTTGAAAACATTATATCGTGTTGTCATTTCCAAAAAGCATTTACTAGAATGGACAACTTCAGAAGAAGCAGAAAAACAAGCAAAATCAAATTTAGTAGCTTATTACAATCAAATGGCAGTAAATATTTTAGCAGGTGTTATCGCAATTGGTTTAGGGGTATTTAAACAAAGTCTATTTGGTGTTTTATTAGGATTATGGTGGCTAATAACACCAATGATTATGTGGTATGTAAGTCGAGAAATTAGAAGATTAAGTGCGATAGAACAGTTAAAGGAAGACGAAAAAGAATATATCTTAGAAATTGGAAAAAGAACATGGAAATACTTTGAAACTTACCTAACAGAAGAAAACAATTACCTAATCCCAGATAACTACCAAGAAGATAGAAAAGAAAAAATCGTACCACGAACCTCTTCTACCAATATAGGATTATCCTTACTTGCTGTCATTTCCGCCTATGACCTACAATATATTAGTTTGGAAAAAGCTATGGACTATCTTAGCAAAATCCTTCATACCATAGAAAGCTTGGTAAAATGGAATGGTCACCTATATAACTGGTATAATATTAAAACGAAAGAGCCACTAAACCCAAGATATGTCTCAACGGTAGACAGTGGAAATTTAGTAGGCTACTTATATGTAACCAAATCCTTTTTAGAAGAACAAACGACTTGGGTTCCCCAAAGAAATCCCCAAAGTCCCCACTTAAACCCGGAACCAGTGGGGACGTTGATAACTTTAGCCTCTGAATTGATTGAAAATACAGATTTTAGTGTGCTTTACAATCAAGAGCAACAGATTTTCTCGATTGGCTTTAATATCGAGGAAAATAAGTTGACAGATTCGTATTATGACTTATTAGCATCTGAGGCAAGACAGGCAAGTTTGGTGGCAATTGCTAAAAAGGATGTGCCAAGTAGACATTGGAATCATTTAAGCAGAACGCTTACAACGCTAGGAAAGTATAAAGGTCTTGTTTCTTGGTCGGGAACAGCGTTTGAGTATTTGATGCCAAATATTAATATTCCTAAATACCAAGGGAGTTTGTTAGACGAGTCTTGTAAGTTTTTAATTAAGACACAGATGGAATATAGCAAGAATTTAAATCTTCCTTGGGGAATTTCGGAGGCTGCTTTTAATGTAAAGGACTTACAATCCAATTATCAATATAAAGCGTTTGGTGTTCCTTGGTTAGGTTTAAAAAGAGGATTGGCAGATGAGATGGTAGTTTCCAGTTATGGGGGGATTTTAGCAATTGGTGAAGTGCCAAAAGAAGAAATAGAAAACTTGAAAGCCCTAGAAAAAGAAGGTATGTATGGTGAATTTGGTTTTTATGAGGCAATTGATTATACCCCAGAAAGGGTAGAAAAAGGGAAAACAGCAGAGGTGGTAAAAACCTATATGGCACATCATCAAGGCTTAATTTTACTAAGTATTAATAATTTGTTTGGTAATAATATTTTACAAAAAAGATTTATGAAAAATCCCCAAATGGAAGCGGTTAGTATTTTACTACAAGAAACCATGCCAGAAAAAGCAATTATTACCAAGGAAAAGAAGGAAAAGGTAGAAAAATTGAAATATAAAGATTATGAAAATTATGTACAAACCACTTATAAAAAAATTGACCAAAGATTAATTACTGGTAATTTTATTTCTAACCAAAACTACGTGCTTGCTATGGATCAAAAAGGGCGAGGTGTTAGTAAATATAAAAATATCTATATGAATCGATTTAAAACAACAGACGATTACCCACAAGGTATCTTCTTTGTTATTAAAAATATCAAAACCAAAAACATTATCAGTTCTTATTACAGTTTTAATGAAAATAAAGAAAATCAGTACCAAATAAGTTTTATGCCAGATAAAATAGAGCAAGAAATAACAGGTGGAAACATCAAAGCTAAAATCAAAACAACCATCAGCTCTTCGCAAAGTATGCCTGTTGAATTAAGAAGAGTAACACTAGAAAACCAAGGAAACGAAGAAGAAATTTTAGAAGTAACTTGTTACTTTGAACCCGTATTATCACCAAAAGAGCAAGACTATGCCCATCCAGCTTTTAATAATCTATTTTTAGTCAATCAATTACACGAAGAAACGAATGCTATTATTGTGCAAAGAAAAAATAGAGAATCAAATGTGCCAAAACTATATTTAGGAGCTAATTTATCCACAAGTAGTGAAACAGTTGGGGATTTTGAATATGAAATTGATGCCGAAAAATTAATGACAAGAGGAAACTTCGAATTACCAAATCGAATTAAAAATTCTATCCCACTATCCAAAAAAACGGGATTGGTTACCGAACCGATTGTAGCATTAAAAAGAACCATTAAAGTAAAACCAAGTAAGAAAGCAACCATTGATTTTATTTTATCGGTCAATGAAAATCAAGATATGGTAATAGAAAACATCAAACACTATCAATCAGCGGGAAATGTAGCCAAGGAATTTGAATTAGCAAAAGCTAGAGTAGAAGCAGAAAGTAGGTATTTAAACCAAAAGGGAAGTGATATAGCAATTTATCAAAAAATGCTGTCTTACCTCGTTTTTGACAATCCTATAAAAGCCCAAAGACTGCAAACAAAAAAGAAAAATAGAAATTACTATCAAAGTGATTTATGGAAGTATGGAATTTCAGGCGATTTACCAATTGTTTTACTAAA
>CANRXN010000148.1 GCA_947643945.1 uncultured Clostridium sp. | reverse complement strand
GATAAAGAAGAAGAATTAGAAACAAGACCACCAGTTATTGTTGTAATGGGGCATGTAGACCATGGAAAAACATCCCTTTTAGATGCCGTTAGAAAAACAAATGTAATCGAAGGAGAAGCAGGTGGAATTACCCAAGCAATTGGTGCTTATAAAGTAAAAGTAAAAGACAGAGAAATTACCTTTTTAGATACCCCAGGACACGAGGCATTTACTGCTATGAGAGCAAGAGGGGCACAAGTAACAGATATTGCGATTTTAGTAGTAGCAGCAAATGATGGTGTAAAACCACAAACCATAGAAGCAATTAACCATGCAAAATCAGCTGAAATTCCAATCATTGTAGCAGTTAATAAAATGGATTTACCAGACGCTAATATCGATAAAGTAAAACAAGAATTAATGGCATACGAATTAGTATCAGAAGAATGGGGAGGAGATACCATCTTTGTTCCTATTTCTGCAAAGAAAAATGAAAACATTGACCAATTATTAGAAATGGTATTATTAGAAGCAGACGTGTTAGAACTAAAAGCAAATCCTAACAAACAAGCAAAAGGAACCGTAATTGAAGCAAGACTTGACAAAGCAAAAGGTGCCATTGCTACTATGCTAGTACAAAGAGGAACCCTAGATGTAGGAGACACTATCGTAGTAGGCTCTTCTATTGGTAGAATTAGAGCCATGAAAGACGACAAAGGTAAAAACGTAAAATCAGCAGGACCATCAACTCCAGTAGAAATCATGGGATTAACCGAAGTGCCATTAGCAGGAGATACTTTCTATGAAGTAAAAAATGAAAAAATGGCAAAACACCTAATTGAAAAAAGGAAAACACAAGAAAGAGAAAAAGCAATTAGTGCAAGTAACAAAGTAACCTTAGATAATCTATTTAGCCAAATGGAAGAAGGAAAACTAAAAGTACTAAACCTAATTGTCAAAGCAGATGTACAAGGTTCTGTAGAAGCGGTAAAACAATCCTTAGAAAAACTAGAAAATGAAGAAGTAAGAGTAAAAGTAATTCACGCTGCAGCAGGAGCAGTCAATCAAACTGACGTAACCTTAGCAAAGGTATCCAATGCTATCATCATTGCCTTTAATGTAAGACCAGACAACATGGCAAAAGAAATGGCAGAAAAAGACGAAGTAGAAATTAAACAATATTCTATTATTTACCAGGCCATTGAAGACGTAGAAGCAGCTATGAAAGGTATGCTAGATCCAGAATTTGAAGAAAAAGTAATAGGAAATGTAGAAGTAAGACAAACCTTCAAAATATCAAATGTGGGAACCATTGCAGGAGCTTATGTTCTTTCTGGTAAGGTAGAAAGAAATGCTGGCGTTAGAGTAATTCGCGAAAATGTAGTAATTCACGATGGCCATTTAGCAACATTAAAGAGATTTAAAGACGAGGTAAAAGAAGTTGGAAAGGGCTTTGAATGTGGTATTCAAATTGAGAATTATAATGATATCAAAGAAGGAGACATGATTGAGGTATACATCATGGAAGAAATTAAAAGATAGGGACTTTAAGGAACGTCCCCTAAATCCCCGAAGGAGGAAGAAAAATGCCAGAGAATCAAACAAGACTAGGTCGTATTGAGGAAGAATATAAAAAAGAACTTAGTAATATTATTGGTTATGAATTAAAAAATCCTAATGTGACTGGTTTAATTAGTGTAACCAAAGTAAAGGTTAGTAATGATTTGAAGTTTGCTAAAGTGTATGTTAGTATTTTAAATGCAAAGAATATAAAAGAAACAATAGCGGGATTAAAAAAATCTTCTGGATTTATTAGAACTGAATTAGCAAGACGTGTGAATTTAAGAAATACACCAGAGCTTGTTTTTGAGCTAGACGATTCTTTAGAATATGGAGCAAGGATTGATAGTATTTTGAAAGATATTATGCCTAAAAAGGAGGACTAAAAAGTATGACCTTAGACGAAATTTTAAAAGAAATAAAACAAGCCGATACGGTTGCTATCTTAACTCATGAGTCACCAGATGGAGATGCTATGGGAAGTAGCCTAGCAGTAAAGCTTATGTTAGAAGAATTAGGAAAGCAAGCAGATGTAATCATCCCTGAATATTCAAGATGTTTTAGATTTTTACCTAGTATAGAACAAATAAAAGAAGATACTTTTGTTTCTCAATATGATTTGGCAATTTCAGTAGATTGTGCTAATTTTAAAAGATTAGCTAAAAATGAGCATTTTGAAAATGCAAAAAAAACGATTGTAATTGATCATCATGGAAGTAATAACATGTACCGGAGATTTAAACTATGTTAATCCAGCATCTCCTGCTTGTTGTGAGATTTTAGTAAGTATGGCAGAGTATTTTGAAATTCCTATTTCAAAAGAAATAGGAACTTGCATTATGACAGGGATCATAACTGATACAGGAGGTTTTCGCTACATGGGAATTACCCCAGATACTTTTGAATATACAGCAGACCTACTTCGTATAGGGGTAGATATACCAGATATTTATAAAAGAACATTAGGAACGAAAACTAAGGCAAACTTTGAATTGACCAAAAGAATTATTGATAGAATGGAACTATTAGAAGATGGTAAAGTAGCATTTTCTTACATGAATACAAGTGACGAACTAGAAGTAAAGGCAGAAGAACGGAGACCATGAAGGACTTGTAAATATCGGGAAAGATATTGAAGGAGTTTTAGTTTCTATCTTTATTAGACAAAAAGACGACGAGGAAGCTTATAAAGTATCTTTACGTTCTGAAGATGGAATTAATGTATCTGACATATGCTTGCTTTTTGGTGGTGGCGGTCACGCAAGAGCAGCAGGAGCCTTAATTCAAGGAAATGTAGAACAAGTAAAAGAAAAATTAATGAAAGAAATAAAAAAATGGATGGAATAATTATTATCAACAAACCAAAAAATTGCACATCGCATGATATCGTACATAAAGCAAAAAAAATAACGGGTAAAAAAGTGGGACATACGGGAACCTTAGATCCAATGGCAACAGGTGTGTTGCCTTTATTAATAGGGAAAGGAACTTTATGTGCGAAGTACTTAACCCAGCATGATAAAATTTACCAAGCACAAGTAACACTTGGAATTAGAACAGACACAGCAGATATAGAAGGAAAAATAATAGAAGAAAAAGAAGTGGAAAAAAACACTTTCAAACAAGAAAAGGTAGAAGAAGTATTAAAAACTTTTTTAGGAAAACAACAGCAAATACCACCAATTTACTCTGCAATTAAAGTAAAAGGCAAGAAATTATACGAATATGCAAGACAAGGAAAAATAGTAGAAGTTAAGCCAAGGGAAATTGAAATATACAAAATAAATCTTATAAAAATTAACGAAGAACAAAAACAAATTGAATTTCAAGTACATTGTTCAAAAGGTACCTATATAAGAAGCCTATGCGAAGATATTGCTAAGAAATTAGATACTGTTCGGTTGTATGACATCTTTAAATAGAATACAAGTAGGAAAATTTTTAATTGACCAGGCAATTACAATTGAACAATTAGAAGAGCAAGGAAAAAATGTACCTTTTCTTACCATAGAAGAATTATTTCAACAAAAACCAGCTTTAGAGCTTACACCAAAAAGATTAAAGCCATTTTTAAATGG
>CANRXN010000147.1 GCA_947643945.1 uncultured Clostridium sp. | reverse complement strand
GGTGGTGCCGAAAATGCTATAGAAGATGCTGCAAAAGGTATCTCTAATGCTTCTAAAGATGCTACTTCTAAAATGGAACAAGGTGCTAATAATGTAGGAAACGCTGTTAAAAATACTACGAATGATGCTATGAACAATGACAGAAGAACAGATAACAATAATAATTATACAGCTACCAGAACATCTGCTACTACTGATAATACTTTTATGGGTATGAATGCAACCGCATGGACTTGGCTTATTCTTGGTATTGCTGCTATTGCAATTGTTGCTTTAGTTTGGTATTATTCAATGCAACTTCGTTCTAACGACTATGATACTAGAGATTAATTTTAAAAGTTGTTAAAAGTTAAATTCTTTTAGCAACTTTTTCTATAATTTGCTTTTGTTCTTCCCTAATCTATGCTATAATAAAAAAGAATTTAAACTTTCCAAATTTATGGTTCATAAAGCATATCTGCTTTTCAACATAAAATTTCTTACTAAAACAAAAATAAAAGTCGAGGGAATAAAAATATGAATACAAAATTAATTGCAAAAAATCCAACTGCTTATCATAACTACACAATTGAAGATAAATTAGAAACTGGCATTGTATTATCTGGAACAGAAATCAAATCCATTCGTACCCGGAAAAGTAAACTTAAAAGATTGTTATGCCTATATAAAAAATGGAGAAGTTTTTATTTGTGGCATGCACATCAGCCCCTATGAACATGGAAACATTTTTAATAAAGATCCTTTGCGTGATAGAAAGCTATTACTACATAAGAAAGAAATCAATAAATTAATTGGCTTAAGCCAGCAAAAAGGTTACAGCTTAGTTCCTATTAGCCTTTACTTTAAAGGAAGCCATGTCAAAATCGACTTAGGAATTGGAAAAGGAAAAAAACTTTACGACAAACGCCAAGACTTAGCTAAAAAAGATGCCCAAAGACAAATTGCTATTAACTTAAAAAATACTAGATAATGTGCAATTGGGGACGGTTCTTTTTTCACATTAAAATTAATGTGAAAAAAGAACCGTCCCCAATTGCACATTTTATTTACTAAACTCTTGACTCTACAATTAACTTAATACCAGTTCTGTCTTCTCCTTCTACTTCTACCTCTGCAAATGCTGGTATACAAACTAAATCCACTCCTGCTGGTGCAACAAATCCTCTTGCGATTGCCACTGCTTTTACTGCCTGATTTAATGCTCCTGCTCCAATTGCTTGCATTTCTGCTTTGTTTGATTCTTTTACTAATCCAGCAATTGCTCCTGCTACTGAATTAGGATTTGATTTGGATGAAATTTTTAAAACTTCCATTTTTCTTTTGCCTCCTATAATTTTTATTTTTTTGTTGCAACTTTTACGTTTGTTATTTTATCTTATCTAAAAATGTTTGTAAAGGCTTTTTTGGAAAATTTTTCAAGATTTCATCGCAATATTTTTGCCTTTTCGACCAGCTTCGACAAGGTATTTATCGGTATATTCTTTTTATACTTTTTACTTTGTTTTTCGCATCGTCAATTTCAAAAATTACACCATTAAAAATACATTCCCCACTTGCAATTTTGTATCTTTCTGGCAGGGTAGTTTCAAATCTTTTTAAAGAGGCTGAAATGTCCATTCCAATTACAGAATTTTTAGGTCCAGTCATCCCAATGTCCGTTATATAGCCAGTTCCTTCTGGTAATATCTTTTCGTCTGCTGTTTGTACATGGGTGTGTGTTCCAAATACAGCTGTTACCTTTCCATCTAGGAAATATCCCATCGCAATTTTTTCAGCAGTGGCTTCCGCATGGAAGTCAACAAAAATCATGTCTACTTTATTTTTGATTTCTTCTACCATTTCTTTCACTTTGATAAATGGATTTTCACTAAGAACGTTAATGTCTACTCTACCAATTAGATTAATTACTGCTATTTTTTTGCCTTGGCATTCATAAATTCCAATCCCTTTTCCTACAACTCCTTTGGGATAGTTTGCTGGTCTTATTAGTTTAGGATGGTCAATAAATTGAAAAATGTCCTTTTTCCCCCATGTGTGGTTTCCCATTGTTATGACATCAATGTTTAAGCTTAAGATGTCATTAAAGTTTTTGGTTGTAATTCCCATTCCTTCTGCTGCATTTTCTCCATTTACTATGGTGAAGTCAATTTGTTCGTTTTCCTTAATTTGCTTGATTTGTTTTTTTAGTTCTTGGATAGCACTGTTTCCTATTAAGTCTCCTACTGCTAAGATTTTCATTGTATTCCTTCTTTCTTTTTCTAATTTTGTTTATCATACTATAAATAGAAAAAGAAAGCAAGATGTTTTTTGACCCCGTCCCAAAAAACATCGCCTAAAACACAAAAAAGCTGTGACTTTTTATCACAACTTTTTTACTTTCTTATTTAGCATAATCAATTACCCTTGTCTCACGAATGATATTAACTTTAATTTGACCTGGATAATCCATTTCGCTTTCAATCTTTTTAGAAACTTCTCTTGCTAAAATGGTCATTTTATCGTCTGTAATTCTATCTGGTTTTACAATAATTCTAATTTCTCTACCAGCTTGAATAGCAAATGATTTTTCAACGCCATCAAAAGAATCTGCAATTTCTTCTAAGTTTTGTAATCTTTTAATGTAAGCTTCTACTGTTTCTCTTCTAGCACCTGGTCTTGATGCTGATACGGCATCTGCTGCTTGAATTAAAACAGCTTCTAAGGTTTGTGGCTCTACATCTTGGTGATGGGCTTCTACGGCATTTAATACCAATGGATTTTCTTTGAATTTTTTAAGTACTTCTACTCCTATTTCAACATGGGTTCCTTCCATGTCATGGTCTAGTGCTTTTCCAATGTCATGTAAAAGTCCTGCCCTTCTTGCTAGTTTTGCATCTAGTCCTAATTCTTCTGCCATAATTCTTGCTAAGTTAGAAACTTCGATAGAATGGTTTAATACGTTTTGTCCATAACTTGTCCTGTATTTTAACTTTCCAATTAGTTTTACGATGTCTGGATGAAGACCGATTACTCCTGTTTCTAGAACGGCTCTTTCTCCTTCTTCTTTTATGGTGTTGTCTACTTCTTCTTTTGCTTTTTCTACCATTTCTTCAATTTTAGCAGGATGGATTCTTCCATCATCAATTAGTTTTTCTAGTGCAATTTTAGCAACTTCTCTTCTTAATGGGTCAAAACCTGATAAAACGACTGCTTCTGGTGTATCGTCTATGATTAAGTCAATTCCTGTTAGGGTTTCTAAAGCTTTTATGTTTCTTCCTTCTCTACCGATTATTCTTCCTTTCATATCGTCATTTGGAAGTGCTACAATGGATACGGTAGTTTCTTGTGAATGGTCTGCTGCACATTTTTGTACAGCATAGCTTAAGATTTCCTTTGCATTTTTGATAGAAGTTTCTTTTGCTTTTTGTTCTTTTTCACGGATTAATGCTGCTTTTTCTGCTGTTAGTTCCTTGTCCATTTCGTTTAGTAATCTTTCTTTTGCTTCTTCTTTACTTAGTGCTGCAATTTTTTGAAGTTGTACCATTTCTTCTTCGTGTAGTTTTTCAATTTCTTCTTTTTGTTTTTCCACTTCTTGTAGTTCTCTTTCTACATCTTGCTCTTTCTTTTCAAAGTTTGCTTCACGCTTTTCTAAGTTTTCCTCTTTTTGCATTAATCT
>CANRXN010000146.1 GCA_947643945.1 uncultured Clostridium sp. | reverse complement strand
TTAATTAGTGCTAATGTTTAAAAATTTTTGGGACATTTTCAAAAATGATTGACAGTTGGATTTTTTCTCCAACTGGTTTTTCATTTTTTCTAATTTATTTTATCTCAATTTTTACAAGTTTTATTTATTAATTTTTTCTAATTCCATTATGGAAATGCCAATGCTTCCTGTGAGCCAAATGTAACGTTTTTACTGCTTGAACTATATAAAGTTTGCCCTGTTTTTGAATCTGTTATGGTAACAGTAACTGGCACTGTTTCTCCTTGCTTGCCGGATAATTGTATTGAACAATTTGTCTCTGTTTTACTTACATTCCCTCTTGTTTCTCCATTTACTTTTACGGTAACTGTATTACTTCCTGTATTATCCTCTGTATCGGTCGCACTTTGGGTTCCTATTGCTCCTTTTACATTAATACTAACATTTACTGTTTTTGTTTCTGCCTTTTTATTTACTGTAATCGTAACTGTCGTTCCTTCGTCCACTGTCTTTCCACTATCAATACTTTGTTTTAGTACCACACCATTATCTTTTGAAGTATCTTCGTCATAAGAAACATTAACTTTTAAGCCTAATCCTGTTAAAGTTTTCTTTGCATTTTCTTCTGTTTGCCCAATCACACTAACTACTGTAACCTCTTTAATTCCTGTACCTGTACTTACATGGATTTTTACAGTATCTCCTGCTAATATTTCTGTGTCTGGGTCTGTTTCTTGGCTAATAACAAAACCTTCTTTTACTGTCTTGCTAGTTTCTTCAATGACTTCTGCTTTTAGTTTTGCCTCTTCTATCATTTTGATGGCTTCTTCTTTTTCTTTTCCTTTCACATTTGGCACTTTTGTCTTTTCTTGTCCTTTACTAACCACAACACTTACCGTGCTTCCTTCTTTTACTTTTTTGTTGATAGGACTTTTGGTATAATCTTTTTCGATGTCTGCTTTTTGTGAAATGATAAATCCTTCTGGAACTTCTTTATCATACTCTTCTTTTCCTACTTCAAATTCCAGTTTTGCATTTTTAATTTCTTTTTCCGCTTCTTCTTTGGATAGCCCTACAACATTCGGCATTTCTACCTCTGCTGGATTCGTTACATTTAAAAAGGCTAATGTTCCTCCTAAGCTCAAAGAAAATAATAAAATAAGTCCAACAACAATGCTAAGTGCTTTATGGTTTTTGATAAAGGTTTTAAATTTCCCCTCTTTTTTACCTTTTTTCGTTCGATTGCTTGGTTTATCTTGAATTTCTCCATATTCGTCTAAATCAATTTTTTGGGTTCTTGCAGTTTTATCATATTCATAATCTTCTACAAAGTCACCATCTGGATTTTTTAAAGCTTGTTTTAAATCTTTTAACATTTCTGTTGCTGATTGATATCTTAAGGTAGTATCTTTTTGCATCGCTTTTAATATAATTTTATTAACGGCTTCTGGTACTTTTGGATTGATTTCAATTGGTTCTTCTGGCTCTTCTTGCATATGTTTTAGAGCAACAGAAACAGGTGTATCTGCATCAAATGGAACCTCTCCTGTTACCATTTCATACATAACAACACCTAAGGAATATAAATCCGATTTAGCATCGGTAAACCCGCCTCTTGCATGCTCTGGTGAGAAATAATGAACTGAACCTAACGTAGTTCCAAAAGCTGTAATAGTTGAATTAGATACCGCTTTTGCAATACCAAAGTCTGTTACTTTAGCAACGCCATCTTCTGTAATAATAATATTATGCGGTTTAATATCTCTATGTACAATGTTATTTTTGTGAGCTGCTTCTAAAGCAGATGCAATTTGTATCGCTACATTTACTGACCATTTCCAAGGAAGTGGTCCTCTTTCTTTTATGATAATTTCTTTTAGTGTTTTTCCTTGAATTAACTCCATTACAATGTAATGTAAATTTCCTTCTACCCCTACATCAAAAATAGAAACAATGTTAGAATGGGTTAATCTTGCTGCTGATTGTGCTTCTACTTCAAATCTTTTGATAAATTCTTCGTCTGTTGTAAATTCGTCTCTTAATATTTTAACTGCCACATTTCTTTTTAGAACCTTGTCAATTGCTTTATAAACTGTAGACATTCCACCATTTCCAACTTTTTCGATAATTTCATATCGGTTTGCTAATAGCTTTCCTTCTAAATTCATAATTTTTTTCATTCCTTCCCTACGGGCTTGTTATATATTTTTAATAACAACAACGGTTATGTTATCATATCCACCATTTTTATTTGCCAAATCTACCAATTCTTTTGGTGCTTTCTGGATATCTTTTTTGGTTGTTTGATAGATTTCTTCTTGGGATACTAGATTGGTTAAACCATCTGTAGCCAAAACAATAATATCTTCTTTTAAAAATCCTCTTACCATGACGTCTGGCTCAACAAATGCATTACATCCGCAGTGCCTTCATTAACATATTTTTTTGTGGATGGTGCAAGGCTTCTTCTTGAGTTATGGTTCCATCTTTTACTAATTTTTGGACATAACTGTGGTCTTGGGTTAATTTCCTGATAAATGCTTTTCGAACTCGATAAATTCTGCTGTCTCCAACATGTCCAATAAATGCCTTATTATTATATATTAAACAAATTTCTAAAGTAGTACCCATTCCTTCTAATTCTTTTAGTTCTTTGGATTTTTCGTAGACTACCATGTTGGCATATTCCATAGCGCTTCCTACTAATTGGATAATACTTTCTTTATCTTTATTGATATCTTTGAAATTGTTTTCAATATAACTTTTGGCAGTTTGTATTGCTAAGTTACTTGCTATTTCTCCTCCATTATAACCTCCCATTCCATCTGCTAACATATAAAGTTGTACGTCATCTAATGAACTAGAGATATAGTAGTCATCTTGGTTTATTTCTCTTACTTTACCGATGTCTGTTTTGGCATAAGCTTTTATCATTTTTTCACCTCTGTTTCTTTTTGGTTACATTTTTTCTATTTATCTTATATCACAAGTTTATTTTTTTTGCAAGTCTAGTTTTTCTCTAAATTTCGACTTTTTGAAACTCAAATAGTTTTTTGCTTCTTTTTATGGTATAATAAGTTAAAATTATGATAGATAAAACAATAAGGAGACAATCATGTATTTAGAAAAATTAGAATTTAATAAAACATTAGAAATGCTAGAAAATTTTTGTATAACTAGGCAAGGAAAAGAGCTTGCTAGCAAATTGCTTCCTAGCAATGAAAAGGAAAAAGTAAAACAACTTTTAGAAGAAACAAACGAAGCTTGTAACCTTTGTTTTCGAAATGGCACTCCTTCTTTTTATGAAATGACGGATATTTCGGTTAGCCTTAAAAGTTTGGAAAGCAATCATTCTTTATCAGCAAAAGCTCTTCTTTGCTTAGCTAATATCTTTAAATTAGCACAAAATCTAAAAGATTACTTTGATAAAGACTTTTTAGATTTAACAGAATTTCCAATTTTAACCGATTTATTTTCTCTTCTCTATACCAATAAAAATGTTACTGACAAAATATTTTCTTGTATTTTAGATGAAAATACCATTGATGATAAAGCTTCTAAAACTCTACAGTCGATTCGCAAGCAAGAAAGAAAATTGGAACAAGACATTCGAAGTAGTTTAAATGATATGCTTCACTCTTCTTTTTCAAAATATATACAAGAAAATATTATTACGGTTCGAAATGATCGTTTTGTGATTCCTGTTAAGGAAGAATATCGCTCTAAAATAA
>CANRXN010000145.1 GCA_947643945.1 uncultured Clostridium sp. | reverse complement strand
TTGGTTACAAGAATTGTGTGGAAGTATTATGAAGTTTATATTAGTAGAGGTTTTGAAAAAGATATCAAAAACAAATTATTTGAAAGATTTCTAAAATTAAAAGTAAAAGAAATACAAAACATAAAAAATGGCGAAATCATGTCTTATTTTGTAAAAGACACTAATGAGATAAGAAGTACGGTATTTCGAATTTTATCTCATGCTTCCAGAACAATTTTTACCTTTTTTATCGTGGTTTTTCAAATGGCAAAAGGTGTTAATTTAAAGCTAACAATGGCAAGTTTATGTCCTATTGTAGTAGCCACTTTTTTAGTAGTTAAGATAAAAAAATATGTGGAAATTAATTTCAAAAAAGCACAAGATAGATTTACCGAAATGTCACAATATATCCAAGAAAGTACAGATAGCATTCGAACTACAAAAGCTTATTCTTGTGAGGGAAGCCAATTAAAAGAATTTATTATAAAAAATAGACGGGGTAAGACAAAGTAATAATGTAGTAGATGTATTTTCCAACCTATTAACTACTAGTGTTGATATTTGTTTTGGGCTTTGTTATGGCATTTCCCTTATCTATGGTTCCCATTTAGTGTTAGAAGGGACTATCTCTGTAGGAGATTTGGTAGCATTCAATGGGCTTATTGCTTTATTTAGAAATCCGGTAAACTGGATACCTGGCTTAATTGCAAGATATAAAAGAGCCGAAGTTTCTTATAAAAGATTAGATCAAGTTTTTCAGTTAGAAAGAGAAAAAATAAGTGTAGAAAAAACAACGAAAAAAGAGAGACTAGAAGGAAATATTACCATCCAAAATTTAAACTTTAATTACCCACGGTATGCTAGACAGAGCGTTAGAAGATATCAATATTGAAATAAAAAAAGGGCAAACACTAGGAATTATAGGAACGATTGGAAGTGGAAAAACTACCCTAATGAATTTGTTAACAAAGCTATATAATATTCCTGACGGAAAAATTAAAATTGATGGAAAAGATATTAATGACCTAGATATTGAGATGTTACGAGAAAACATTTGCTATATTACCCAAGATAATTTCTTATTTTCGACCACACTAAAAGACAATATTAGATTATTTAAAGAAGAATACGAAGAAGACGAAATCAAGGAAAGTACAAAAAAAGCTGTAATTTATGACGAAATTAGCCAAATGCCAAAAGGAATAAAAACCAAAATAGGAGAAAGAGGAGCCGACCTTTCTGGTGGGCAAAAGCAAAGAGTGGTAATTTCAAGAGCTTTTTTAAAGGATAGTAGTATTATCATTTTTGACGATACTTTTTCAGCCTTAGACAATCGAACTTCGAAAGAATTGTTAGAAAACATTAAGGATTTGAGCAAAGATAAAACCTGTATTATTATTTCTAACAAGATAGCCGATGTTAAACAAAGTGATAAAATTATTGTATTAAATGGTGGAAATATCTCTCAGCAAGGGGTGCATGAAGAATTAATAAATACACCGGGAATCTATCAAGAGTTTTTTAAACAACAGTCTACTAAAGCAGAACCTAGCTTTTTAAGTTAAAAAGCTTATTGCCAGCAGATATTTTTGGGACAGAAGATAAAAATCTATTTATAGAAAATGAAAGAAAGGACAAACAAATGAAAAGTAAAACCTTACAAAGATTATATAAAATGTTAAGACCACAAGCAAAATCAATAGCGGTTATCTCAGTTTTAGCAATTTTAATTAATCTTGGTGAAGTTGTAAAACCGTATTTAATTAAAATTGTAATTGACGACTATTTAACAGCCAATCTTTATCAAAAAGGAATTATGACAATAGGTACGATTGGTGCCATTTATATTACTATTGTTTTGGTGGGAAATATTTTAAATTTTATTGTAACAACTGCCACTAGTATGATGGGGGAAAATGTAATTTATTCCATTCGAAACAAATTGTATCGTTACACCCAATATGCCAATATCCCTTTTCATGACAAAACACCAGCAGGAACTCTTTTTGTTAGAATTACCAGCGATGTAGAGGATATTACCACATTATTTAAAGATGTTGTTACTACTTTTGTAAAAGATGTATTAATGATTATTGCCTTTGTGGTTATGATGTTATCTTTAAACTGCCAATTAGCACTTTGTGCTTTTATTGTGATTCCTTTTGTTATCTTAACATCTATTATTCTTACTAAAATAAGTAATAAGGCTCAAGAATATTCTAAAAAAGTAAAGACGAAATTAAATATCTTTTTAGCAGAATCAATCTATGGCGTAAAACTAATTAAAATTTTTAATCGTCAACATGAAAAACAAAAAGAATGTGAAGAGCTTTGTTCCGCATTTTGGAAATCAAGAATACCTTTAGGTATTACAGAAGCGTTACTAGTAGGTATTTTAAAAGTTTTAGAAAATGTAGGAATTGCTATCATTGTCTGGGCAGCTATGAACCATATATTTGGCACTTCCATTGATGTTGGTTTAATTTATGTATTTGTTACTTATACAAAAGAAATTTTTAGCCCAATTAACCGACTAGTAGAAAACTTTGAAACGGTACAAGAAGCGATTGTTTCTATTAATAAAATTTATGATATTTTAGACCGTAAAGAAAATTTGGAAAATTTTGAAGAAGGAAAAATATTAGAAGAGGTAAAAGGAAAAATAGAATTTAAAAATGTATGGTTTGCCTATGAAGGAGAAAATTGGATTTTAAAAGATATTAGTTTTACCATTTTACCAGGGCAAAGTGTGGCACTAGTTGGAAAAACTGGTTCAGGGAAAACTACTATTACCAATCTAATTAATCGTTTTTATGAAATTCAAAAAGGAGAAATATTATTAGATGGCATTAATATCAAAGACATTAATATTCGTTCTTTAAGAGAAAAAATTGGTATTGTTTTGCAAGACCCATTTATTTTTGCAAGAAGCATTAAGGATAATATTAGGTTAAATAAAAATTTTAGTGACGAATATATTACTAAAACAATTGAACTAGCCTCTGCTGACGAATTTGTAAATAGTTTGCCAAATGGGATAAATGAAATGTCACTCGAAAGAGGCGGGGCTTTTTCTGCTGGTGAAAAGCAATTACTAGCATTTGCCAGAATATTTGCTCACAATCCTTCGATTTTTATTTTGGACGAAGCAACGGCTAATATTGATACCAAAACCGAAGAACTGATTCAAAAATCGGTAGATAAAATTTCGAAAGAAAAGACCTCAATTTTTATTGCTCACAGATTGTCTACCATCGTAAATGTGGATAAAATTATTGTATTAAACCAAGGAGAGATTTTAGAAGAAGGAAACCACATGGAATTGGTAAATAAACCAGATGGTTATTATAGTAAGCTATATAATGCTTATTATAGTGGCTTGGTGGGAGAAACGTAATAGTTAAAAAGAAGAACCTAAAAATATTTTTTTGATTTTTTTGGTTTTTTCTATTGACATTTACTGGAATATATGATTAAATGTTGACCAACAAAGACAAATGGGTAAATTTTACTTATTAATCTTATTTGGTATTCCATATTTTACTTCACATTAATAAAGAAAGGTGGTGAAAGATACGGATGGAGGCTTCAACAGAGATTATGATTTTAGAGGAACTTCGTGCTGTTAGGACAGAGGTTCATGATGTGAAAGCAGAGCTACAGGATTTTAGAAAAGAAAATGAAAAACGCTGGGAAGAAAACGACAAAAGATGGGAACAAAATGAAAAACGCTGGGAAGAAAACGACAAAAGATGGGAACAAAATGAAAAACG
>CANRXN010000144.1 GCA_947643945.1 uncultured Clostridium sp. | reverse complement strand
GAAAATTTTTTTAATTTTTTTCAAAAAATGCTTGACTTTTTATAGTTGGTCTTTCATTATAATATTTTTTTGCTTTAATAGTCAATTTTTATTTTTTAGTAAATTTCCTGTTTTTCTTTTGTTATTATTCTTTTTCTTTTGTTTTCTTGCTTTTTTAGTAATTTTCACTTCCTTTCATCCTCTTGATAATTTTTTGGTAAATTGATAAAAAAACGATAAAAATTTTTTTGATAAAATGGTTCGAGTTTCTTGCAATTTAAAAATATTGCTTTTTTATTTAAACATAAATTTTCAATTTTTTCAAGTGATTTCAAAGTTTTTAAAAAACTTCTCATCGCAATTTTCGACAAATTTCGAGCTTTGTTCCTATTTTGCCTTTTGGTTTGGCAAGTAAAGAAACACACTTTTAAAAAAGTATTCATATTATAGATAAGGCAAAAACTTATTAAATAATTCTTAATTTTTTGTAGAAATTTGCATTCTTACTTTCTTTTATGCTATAATTAATTTTGAAGTACATAGGAAAATAAGGAAGGATAAAAATGAAACCATTTATCAAAAATTTAGCAAAAGAAGATAAAGAATTTCAAGAAATTATAAAAGAATTAATCACCAATGAAACGGTACAAGAAATGAAAAAATATAGACAACACTATGAAACTAGTTGCTTTGACCATTGCTATATGGCAGCTTATTACTGTTACCTAATTTGTAAAAAATATCATTTAGATTACATTTCAGCAACAAGAGCAGCCATGTTACATGACCTATTTTTATATGACTGGCGAGTAAGGCAAGACCGGAAGGAAAGGGCTTCATGCCTTTACTCATGGAAAACAAGCTTGTAAAAATGCTTGCCAATTATTTGATTTGAATGAAAAAGAAAAAGATATGATTATAAAACATATGTGGCCTGTTACCATCGAATTTCCAAAATCAGCCGAAGGTTTTGTTTTAACATTGGTTGATAAATACTGTGCTTTAGCTGAATCTTTTGATGTTGTAAGATCTAGGCTGTTTATGAAACAATCTTTTCGCTATGCTTACCTATTTTTAAGTTTATTGATTATTAGATTTTAAAAGAGCAATTAAAGGAATCTCCTTTAATGCTCTTTTTACCTATTATTTATTTTCTCCTGCCCAACGTATCATTTTGATATCTTTATATTTTGACAGTACTGTTTTATATTTATCATATTCTTCTTCCCATAAGCTATCTGGCACATTATCAAAGGCTTTAAATATTCTTTCTGCTTCTGCTAAATAGATTAATTGCTCTTGTGGTGACATGTTTTCGTATTGTCTAGCAAATTTATATAGTTTGTCTAGCATTTGGTTTGCTTCAATAAATGTCCAAAAATCTTTAACCTTCATTCCAAATAGTTTGATTTGCATAATAGCATAAGCTACTAGGGCAAATATTACAAATACTAATATGTATATGATAGCAAGTATTGTCATTTTTTAACACCTCTTTTTGGTTCTTTCCTTTTGTATTACATCTTAAATTATACCATGTTTGGGATTTTTTTGCAATAGTTTTTGATGCTTTTACCCTAGGAATACTTATATTACTATTTTAGAACTTTTTTCCATTTTCTCTTTCGCATTTCTATTTTTTATGTTATAATCATAAGAATATAAAAGAAAAGAAAAAATCGAGGTTGATTTTATGAATACTATAGATAAGAAGTTTATTATTACGAAACGTGCTGGCATTTATGGCATGATTGGTAACATTTTTTTACTTATCATAAAGGCTTTTGTTGGTTTTATGAGCCATAGCCAAGCTATGATAGCAGATAGTTTTAATAGTGCTGGTGACATTTTTGCCTCTTTGATGACTTTTATTGGCAATAAAATTGCCAGTGCCCCAAATGATGCTGACCATAATTTAGGACATGGAAAAGCTGAATACCTTTTTTCTATGTTTATTAGTATTTCCATGATTTTTGTGGCAAGTAAATTGTTATATGATTCTGTTGTCACTTTAATTTATGGTGATAAACTTCAATTTTCTTGGATTTTGGTTATGGTATGTATCGCAACCATTATAACTAAATTTTTCCTTTTTCTATACACCAAGCATGCTTATACGAAATCCCCTAATATTTTACTAGAAGCAAATATGAAAGATCACAAAAATGATTGCATTGTAACCACTTTCACACTCCTTTCCGTTTTGCTTACTTTAGCTAATATTTATTGGTTGGATGGTATCGTTGGTATCGGTATTTCTCTTTGGATTTGCTATACTGGAATTACTATTTTTATTGAAAGTTATAATGTTTTGATGGATATTAGTGTTGACGATAAAACAAAAGATCTTATTTTAGATATTGCTCACAGTTATCCTGAAATTAGAAATGTAGAAGATTTGGTTTCTACCCCTGTAGGAGATAAATATTTAGTATTCTTGACTATTGCTTTAGATGGCAACCTTTCTACTTTTGAAAGTCACGAATTAGCAGATAACCTTGAAACTAATATCAATGGATTAGATAAAATTTATAAAACCGTGGTACATGTAAATCCAATCTAATTTCGCTAACAAGATAGTCCCCCCGAAATCATTACAAAATTTATATAGACAAGGTTTTATAGAAATAAAGGTACTGTCAAAAAGGTCTATCTTGTTAGCGAAATTATTCAGCAATCAAATCGTAGTTGCTAATATCAATTATCTTACATTTTATAAAATTTCCCACCAAATCTTTTTTAGTTTGCAAATTCTTTGTTTTTATATATACCAATCCGTCCATTTCTGGCACATCTTGCATGGTTCTTCCTATATAATAATTACCATCAAAAGAAACACCCTCTACTAAAACCTCATACTCGTTTCCTATTTTATTTTCTAAATTTTTTCTTGATATTTCTTGTTGCAATCTCATTATTTGATTATATCTTGCTTTTTTGGTATTACCATGAATTTGTTCTGGAAGCTTGTAAGCTGGAGTACCATCTTCTTTTGAATACATAAACGTTCCCAATTTGTCAAATTTCGTTTCTTTTACAAATGCTAATAATTCTTTAAAATTTTCTTTGGTTTCCCCTGGAAATCCTACAATTATACTTGTTCTTAGTGTTACATCTGGAATTTTATTTCTTATTTTCTTGATTAATTCTTGTATTTGTTTTTGGGAAGTTCTTCTATTCATTTTTTTCAAAATATCATTGGAAATGTGTTGGATAGGTATATCAAAATATTTTGCAATTTTAGGGTTTGTAGCTACTTCTTTAATTAATTCGTCGGTAATTCCTTCTGGATAAGCATATAAAAAGCGAATCCACTTGATTTCCTTAATTTCACTAATTTCATGCAATAATTCTGCTAATTTACTTTCTCCATATAAGTCCACCCCATATTTTGTAGTATCTTGAGCAATGATAATAATTTCCTTAAAACCTTGACTTACTAGTTTTTTTGCTTCTTCTATGATGTCTTCTTTTTTTCTACTTACAAAAGGTCCTCTAATATAAGGAATCGCACAATAGGTACATTTGTTGCTACAACCTTCTCCTATTTTTAAATAAGCATAATTTTTACCTGTTGTAATGGTTCTGTTTAAAAATTGTTCTTGTGATAACATTGGCATTTTAGGAATATCTAGTATTCTTCTTGCCGTTTTAGATTTTTGCGCTTCATTTTCTTTCTCTTGGCATATATTCCTTTGTTTTAGGAATCCTTCTATCTTTTCCCACAACTTATCATAATCTTCTATTTTAATAAACAAATCCACCTCAGGTAGTT
>CANRXN010000143.1 GCA_947643945.1 uncultured Clostridium sp. | reverse complement strand
AAATAACTTAGAAAAGATAAGAAAAGAGGAAAATTGGTGCAACTAAAAAACTTAACCACTAAATTTTTAGGAAAAGACTTTTGGTTTTATGAACAAATAGATTCCACCCAAGAAGAAATTTGGAGAAGAATACAAGAAGGAACAATAAGAAATGGAACTTTAATTCTAGCAGACATACAAACGAAAGGAAAAGGAACCCATGGGAGAACTTGGTATACTGGACAAAAAGGAAATCTTGCTTTTTCCTTTGCTTTAGAAGTAAACTGCAAAATACAAAAACTAGAAGGAGTAACCATAAAAATTGCCGAAGTTTTAGTAGAAGTTTTTTATAAACTATATGGTATCAAGCTTCAAATAAAATCTCCCAATGATTTAGTCTATCGAGGAAAAAAGCTAGGAGGCATACTAACAGAAGTAAAAACAAAAGCGAACTTAGTAAAATACATAGTGATAGGAATTCGGTATTAACCTAAACCAGGAGGACTTTAATGAGGAAATCTGTCAAATTGCATCTTCCATAAAAAAAGAATTTGGAATAGAAGTAGATAGAAACAAAGTAATAGAAGAATTTTGTAAATTGTTTGAAAACGATGTTTTTTGGGACGGGGTCAAAAAACACCGTTTTATAAGAAAAGAAAATTATTAAATTAAATAAAATCTAATGAGACAATGTTTTTTGACCCCGTCCCAAAAAACATCGTTTTAAAAAGGAGAAAAAAATGAAAATAGGATTTTTATTTCCCGGGCAAGGAGCGCAAAGTTTAGGAATGGGAAAAGATTTATACGAAAAATATGATGAAGTAAAAAACATATATGACAAAGTAAAGCAAATAACAGGAATTGATATAGCAAAAATATCTTTTGAAGGAAGCGAGGAAGAACTAAACAAAACCCAAAATACACAGCTTGCTATTCTTACTATGAGTTTAGCTATTTTAGAAATAGTAAAGAAAAAGGGAATAAAAGCAGATGCTACTTGTCGGTTTAAGCTTAGGAGAATATACAGCATTAATCAATAGTGGGAAAATCAGTTTGGAAGAAGGCGTAAAATTAGTTCAAAAAAGAGGGCAATATATGCGGAGAATTGGTGCCAGAGGGTGAATGGCTAATGGCAGCAATCTTAGGAATGGAAGAGACGCAAGTAGAAGAAGTATGTAAAAAAGTTCAAAATGGTTTTGTTGTACCAGCTAATTTTAATACAACTGGACAAATTGTAATATCTGGAGAAAAAGAAGCAGTAGAGCAAGCCGAGATATTGGCAAAAGAAATGGGAGCTAAAAAAGTAAGAATCCTAAAAACAGCAGGGCCATTTCATACCCAAAAATTAAGTAAGGCAGCAGATAAACTAAAAGAAGAATTAGAAAAAGTGAATTTTGGAAAATTTGAAATACCAGTTGTAAAAAATTTAGATGGAAAAGTTTATGAAGAAAGTGACGACTTAAAAAGTATTTTAGCCAAACACATTATAAGTCCAGTCCGATTTTCCAAAAGCCTACAAACAATGTTAGACTTAGGAATAGACACATTTGTTGAAATCGGTCCACGGAAAAACATTATCTGGTTTTGTGAAACGATTAGAAACTAACAAAGAAATAAGAGTTTTAAATATCAATAATGTAGAAAGTTTGGAAGAGGGATTTAGGGAAGGAGAAATAAAAAAATGAGTAAAGTAGCTTTAATTACAGGAGCAACCAGAGGAATTGGAAGAGAAATTGCAATTGTCTTAGCAAAAGAAGGATATGATATTGCATTAAATTATCGAAAAGAAAATGAAGAACTAGAAACAGTTAAAAAGGAAATAGAGGAAAATAAGGTAGCATGTCTTACGGTAAAAGGTGATATTTCTTGTTTTGAAGATTGTGAACAAATAGCAAAGCAAGTAATGGATAAGTTTGGGCAAATTGATGTGTTGGTGAATAATGCAGGTATTACAAAAGATATGTTATTAATGAGAATGAAAAAAGAAGATTTCGAGCAAGTAATTGATGTGAATTTAGTAGGAACTTTTAATATGACGAAAAATGTGATTAGTCATATGTTAAAAGCAAGAACTGGTAGAATTATTAATATATCTTCTGTTGTAGGTGTTTCGCGGAAATGCAGGGCAAACCAATTATTCTGCTTCAAAAGCTGGAATCATTGGATTTACTAAAAGTTTGGCAAAAGAGGTAGCTACTAGAGGTGTTTTGGTAAATGCTGTGGCACCTCGGGTTTATTGAAACAAGTATGACAGAGGTTTTAAAAGAGGAGATAAAAGAGGAAATTGCTAAAAGTATCCCATTAAAGCGTATGGGAACTTCAAAAGATGTAGCAAATGTTGTTAAGTTTTTGGCATCAGATGATAGTTCTTATATGACAGGACAGGTAATACATGTTGATGGTGGTATGTTGATGTAAAATGTTGATAGGAACTACCAAAGAAACCTCTATCTTTGGTAAAGATAAAGGCTTGCTTTGGAATCATGATTAAGGACTTAAGGACGACTAAAGAATAATGTTTCGTGATAACAAAAGTCGTTCTCAGAATCCTGGAAGACCATATCGATTGACAGAGCATCTAAAAAATTAGTTACGATGTCGATAACAATATGGATTGGTACCGAAGAAAATTTGATAAGGCTGTACTGAATTTGTAACTCCTTAAAATCTTCTTTGGTTCCACAATCGAAGTAGGATGCCACAATTTGTTTTAAAAGCTCTCTTTTAAGCTTATAATAGCAGTCCTCTTCCGATAACTGGTTCCGAACTGCAGTTGCAGTTTCATAAAAATTAATACACATAGGTAAGCCTCCTTATTATCAATTATGTAAATATATAATAACATAATTAGAAAATAAAATCAAGTGAAAGGAAAAGAAAAATGGAAAAAAGAGTAGTAATCACAGGAATGGGAGCAATCACTCCCATTGGAAAAAATGTAGAAGAAACATGGAAAGGAATTAAAGAAAAAAAATGTGGAATAGATAAAATATCACTATTTGACACAACTACCTACAAAACAAAGCTAGCAGCAGAAGTAAAAGATTATGATGCAAGCAACTATTTTGAACCAAAGCAAACAAAAAGGCTAGATAGAAGTTCACAATTTGCTATCATTGCAGCCAAAGAGGCATTCCAAGATAGTGGCATTACAAAAGAAAATACGGACTTTGAAAGAGTTCGGTGTATTTATTAGCACAGGAATAGGAGGATTTAATACCATTCAAGACCAATGTGCTGTTCATTGTATCAAAGGAAATAATAGAGTTTCTCCTATGTTTATTCCCATGTCAATTGCTAACATGCCAGCAGGAAATGTGGCAATCGAACTAGGTTTAAAAGGAGAATCTATCTCTATTGTAACAGCATGTGCTTCTTCTACACATGCTATTCGGAGAAGCCTATAAAACGATCAAATATGGTGCAGAAGATGTTATTTTAACAGGGGGAACCGAGGCTGCTATTTGCCAAGTAGGAATTGCAGGATTTGAAAATATGAAGGCATTAGCAACCGTAACTGATAAAAATAGAGCTAGTATCCCATTTGACAAAGATAGAAGCGGATTTGTTATGGGAGAAGGTGCAGGCGTGCTTGTTTTAGAAGAGTTAGACCATGCTCTAAAAAGAGGTGCTAAAATCTATGCCGAGGTTGTAGGTTATGGAGCAACCACAGATGCTTATCACATTACTTCTCCTGCACCAGAAGGAGAAGGCGGTGCAAGGGCAATGAAAAGAGCAATTCAAGATGCTAACCTAAAACCAGAAGAGATTGACTATATCAATGCACATGGTACTTCAACAAAATTA
>CANRXN010000142.1 GCA_947643945.1 uncultured Clostridium sp. | reverse complement strand
GTAAAGATAGCTTTTTCAGGTATATTTGAAATCAAAATGAGGCATATTATAAATATCATTTATATTTTTATAAAAAAAGGAAAAAAAGGAGTGAAAGAATATGAGCGAACATCCAATCGAGGGCCTTATGATTACAGCTATGAATAGTATACAAGACATGATAGATGTCAATACCATTATTGGAGAACCAATTGAAACTTCTAACAATATTGTTATTATCCCAATCTCTAAAGTATCTTTTGGTTTTGCAGCAGGAGGAAGTGAATTCAAAGGAGAAACGATTGACGAATATACAAAAAAAGATAAAGAAGAAGCCATTCAATATCGTTTACCATTTGGAGGCGGAAGTGGTGCAGGGGTAACAATTAATCCAATTGCGTTTTTAGTAATTCAAGCTAATAATGTAAAATTAATGCCAGTAAATCACGCTTCTTCCTTAGACAAGTTGTTAGATTATGTGCCAGATTTGATTGAAAAAACCAACAATATTATGAATCGTTGTATGCAAAATCGTAAAGAGGAAACTAATAAGATTTTAAAGGAAATGCAAAATAAGCATAATAAGAGTATGAAAAAGGAAGAAGAGGATAAAAAAGCGATTGAAAATAAGATAGAAGAGGAAGTAAAAAAAGCTAAAAAACCAGAAGAAGTGACTTATGAATTTGAATATGACGAAACGATAGAAGACGAATAAAAAGCGCGGACTTAAGTTAGAGATTTTCTAATTTAAGTCGTTTTTTATAGGGGAGGAAAGTGTGATGTCCCAGTGGCATAACTTTCATATAGATAAAAAAACAGAACAAGCTTGCAACTTATTTTACCAAATGATATAATTAAGCAAAATAAAAGAAAATAAGCCAAGGAGGAAACCGTGATACGATTAGTAGCAAGCGATATTGATGGAACCATAATAGGAGAAGAAAATACCTTAACACAAAAAAACTTAAAAGCCATCCATGACATGAAAGCTTCTAACATTAATTTTGCCATTTGTACAGGAAAGCCCTATGCCATGGTTAAAAATTTTTGTAAAGACTTACAAGCTCGGTTTCGGTATTTTTGGAAATGGCAATCAAATTGTGGATTTACAAAGCGGAAAAGAGATTTATCGAAAAACACTAACACGGTCGAGAAGTTCAGTTTTGTCTCCAGCTTGCTAAAAAAGAAGGCTTACATATCCATTTTTATACGGAAAACGAAGTAGTTACTCCCAAGCTTATGTATATGGATTTAAGAAACTTTAAACTAAAAAATTCAATCTTTCCTAATGATTTGGAATTCAAGGTAGTTCCTAATATAGAAGAATATATGAAAAACAATAACAAAGAGGTTTTTAAGATTGTTATTTCAGGCACTTCTAGTTTGGAAAAGATACAAAATGAATTGAAACAAATTGATGTAAGTGTTTTTAATGTTAATAAATCCAAACAATATAAAGATAAAGTAATTAATAAATAATACGAATATTTAGATATTACACCAAGTAAGACAAATAAGGAGGAGGCATTAGCCATTTTGTCTAATTATTTAGAACTTTCTTCTTCTCAGGTTATGGCGATTGGTGATAATTTAAACGATATTGGTATGTTAAAATCTTCCGGTATTGGGGTTGCTGTCGCAAATGCCTATGAGGAAGTAAAAAAAGTAGCGAAGTTTACGACTAAGAATTCTGTTGATAATAGTGGTTTTGCAGAAGCGGTCTATAAGTATGTTTCCTTTTAACATAACAAATTAGTATAACCAAGTTAAAAAATATATGAAGAAAGTACTAAATTAAGTTAAAATAGCATTATATAAAAAGATAAGAATTGGTAAAAAATGGACGTTAAAAAAATGGAAAAATATTGACCAGTTACCAAAAATATGTTATAATGGTAATGTTATGTACATTAGTTATTTAAAAAAAGAAGGAGAGGAATTATTTATGAAATTTAAAAAACTAATCGCAGGAACGATATTATTTGTAATTTTTATGGCACAAATTAGTATCCTTCCATTTAACAATTTTGTATTTGCACAAGAAGTGCAAAATCCAAATAGCGGAAAATTCCATTACCAACAACTAAACGAAGTAGCTAAAAAGGTATATGATGGAATTTTTGACATGTATAATCAAGGGATTTTGGAAACAGGGGTAGAAACTTTTGATTTAGCAAAAGACAACAAATATATTACCCAAGAACAACTCCAAAAATACATGAAAGGAAATACAGAATTAAAAAAAGCAATGAATGTAGCAAAATATGCATTCTATGTAGATCACCCAGAAGTTTTTTATGTAAATTTTACAAATCTTACTCTTAGAGTAACAAAAGATAGTGAAAACAGATATCATGCTAATATTGGTTCAGGAAATCTAAAATCTTATTATACAGATGGATTTACAAACCAAGAAGAAGTAGTAGTAGCAAAAGAAGAATTTGAAGCTCGTATCAATAAGATAGTAGAAGGAGCTAAAAATCTTCAAATAGAAGAAGGAAAAAACCTTATAGCAGAACAAATAAAATATGCTCATAACGAAATTATATATAACACATCTTATAAATTAGAAAGTGATTGTGAAGAAGGAAATGAAGGGTTTTTAGGAACTCCTTATGGAGCACTTGTAAAAAAACAAGCTGTATGTGAAGGATATGCAAGAGCTTTAAAAACAATTTTAGACAGATTAGGAATTAATAATATTTTAGTACAAGGAACACATCAAACAGATGGAGCAGCAGCTGTTCCTCATATGTGGAATTATGTAGAAATCGAAAAAGAAACAAATGCTAGAGCAACCCAAAAAGTTTGGTATGCAGTTGATACTACATTAGACGACCCTTTTTTACGTGATAGTACCATAAATAAAGAAGATCCAGACTTTAAACCAGGAAGTGATATGGTAGAAGGCTTCGAAAACACAAGATATTGTATGGTTGGAACAGAAACCATGAACCGTGAACATATTGCAGTAGAGACGGTAGAAGCAGCAGGGAACTATACATTTAAATATCCAGAATTGAATGTAGAAGATTATGGGATTGATAGTGTTATTAATAATAATGGACTAATTGTAAAATTCAAACAAGAAGGAACTGAAACAGAAGAATACAAAGCAGGAGACTTTTTTATAAGTTATAATAATAAAGGATATAATAAAGCAAGAGAAGAAGGAAAATATATCCTAATGAAATACCACGAATACAAACCAGGAGATGAAGTGTGGATTGAAGGTAAATGGGGCTATATGGATCCAGAGCCATATGCTGGAGGATTCAAAGACTATGACGACCATATCTATATTACTGTTCCAAATTCAGAATATGTGGAATTTGCCGTAACAACCTTAGCACCATCAGCAGGAATAGCAGGTTTAACTTACCAAGGTGACGAATCTGATTTCTTAGCACAATCAGGAAAATTATATAATCCAAATGGAACCTATAAAGGAAGACCATATGTAAAAAAACAAACACCACCAGCAACACAAACAATTACAATAGGACCAACTTATCATGTTGATGTAACCTACACTGATGAACTAGTATTAGCAGAAGGTGCAACAGAAGTTGGCTATAGAATGGAATCAACAGGAGTAACAGGAGCTGAAAAATCTGAAATTACAAATTTCCAATTTGATGGAAAAAATAGAGTAACATTTGATTTGAAATTTAGTGAAATGTATGCAGATGATCAGGCAAATTATCATATTTATTTAACTGGTGCCGTTGGAAAAAATAGTGGAAAAGAGCCAATGGAAATTGTTTTTGGATCAGCTCATGTTATTGGATGTGCTTACTGTATGAATAAGGCACAAAATTGGGAAGTAT
>CANRXN010000141.1 GCA_947643945.1 uncultured Clostridium sp. | reverse complement strand
TACTAGTAAAATATCTGCATCTACATTAATAGCAACTGCAAATGCTAATCTCATATACATTCCAGACGAATAGGTTCTAACAGGATTATCAATATAATTTCCTAATTCCGAGAACTCTATAATTTTATCAATTCTTTGGTCAATTTGCTTTCTAGTAAGTCCAAAAATCGAAGCATTAAAATAAATATTTTCTCTTCCTGAAAAGTCTGGATGAAAACCTGCTCCTAGTTCTAATAGTGATGTTAGCTTTCCATTTGTTGTTATTTTTCCTTTGTTGGGATAAATGATTTTAGTCATTAATTTGAGCAAAGTAGATTTTCCACTTCCATTTACTCCAATTAGACCAACTGCCTCTCCATTTTTTATCGTTAGATTAATATTGTTTAAGACTTCTCTTTTTTCTTTTCTGTTTCGATTCCAAAATAACATTTTCTCTTTTAAACTATTGGCTTTATCCATATAAATATTAAAAGATTTATATACGTTTTCTACAATTATTCTTTCCTCATTTTCCTTTTGCATTCCTTAACACCTTTCTCATTTTATTTGCATATTTTTTTAGATTTTATCATACCTGGTATCAAAAGTAAATAGTACCATATCTTATTTTTTATCTCTTTTATGTTTTTACTACTATATTGTTTCGTCAAATAACTAAATAATATGTAATGTTTTATAACATATAGTTTTTTTGAAAACTTTACTCCTGCTAAATCTTTTTGCAAAATTTCTTTAAAATATTCATAATATCCATAAGGATTTTCTTTGAATTGTTTTGTAATATTTTTCGTATAACCTTCTTGTTGATATTCGCAAATCATAATTGGCTCATTTACTGTTACTATTTTATAGTTTTCATCCATTTTATGATGCATTCTAGCTTCGGTCGAAAATTTTTCATTTCTCTCAATTAAATATTGGTACTGTTTTCTTATGTTGCTAAAAAATACCAATGCCTTTTCGCCATCTTCTCCCTCTTTAAAATACAAATCAAACATTGTGGTTTCTTGCTTGGAAAAATTTTTTCCCATATTGTTTCCCTCTGTATCATATTTTAAAAAGCAAAAGGCATAAATATCTTTTCTTTCTTTATTTTTGTTCCATATCTGTTCTATGATAGAAAAAGCATCTTTTGTAAAAAAATCATCCGAATCACACTCTATGATTAAATCTCCCGTAGCATATGGCACCATACGATTGATTGCAGCCATTTTTCCCTGATTTTCTTGAAATTCATATTTAATTTCTATTCTACTTTCTGTAATCATTTCTTGTACTTTTTCCTTCGTATTATCTTTTGAACCATCGTCTATGATAAGCCATTCTATTTCTGTTTCTGTTTTGGCATTTGCTAATAAGCTATTATATAGCTTATTTAACAGGTTGGCTCTATTAAAAGTTGGTGTTATTACTGTTATTTTCATATTTTTCTCTCCTACTATCCCATTAACTTTTTAATTTTTTCTAGAATATCTTCATTTTGATAGTTCCCTTTCTCTTCTTTTTCTTTTTCTTGATTGGTTAGGATTTGTCTTAATGTTTGTAAAATTCCTTGTTGTGAATTTGGAGCTATCGTATAATTATTATAGTTTTGTAAGGTTTCTTTTGCTGCTGTATTGGTTATAATAATCTTTTTTTGTAAAATCTGTGCTTCTAACAATACCATTGGATAGCCTTCATACCAAGATAATAAAGCAAAATAGTCTGCCATTTTTATATAAGGGTATGGATTTTCTTTTTTTCCCAGCAACCTAAAGGTATCGCTTACCTTTTCTTGTTTGATTAGTGCTTCTAAATTCTCTTGTTCTGGACCTTCTCCTATAACATAAAAGTGATGGTACAACCCTTCTTCGATTAGTTTTTTATGGACTTTTACTAATCGGTCAATTGCTTTTTGCTCTACTAGCCTTGCTACTGTTACTATATTGGTAACCTCTTTTTGAAACTCTATTTCTGGAGTTTCTTTTGCTTTTTCTAGTACTTTACTTTTATTGATATAATTATAAATAACTTGCTTTTCATTTCTTATAGTTGGATAGGCTTTTTCAAAACTTGCTAAATTGTCTTTACTTACAAATACTAATTTTTCATATTTATCATAAATCTTTTTATCTATTTGTTTTTTTATTTTAGCTTTAATTCCTTTTCCAAATACGCAAGAAATATCATTATGAATCCATGCTATTTTTTTAGCTTCTTCATTTTCTGTGCTAATTATTCTTGTAATTGCGCCTTCTAAAAAAGCAATTTCTATGTCATAATTATTTTTTATATTTTTGTTATAAATTGTTTTTTGAAATAATAATACTTTTAAAGGCTCACTAAAATATTTTTGAAAGCTTGATAATTCTGAAAAAGAAACTCTATAAAGAGATTTTAATTCTATTTTAGGTGACAGTTCCTTTTCTAATTCTCCATTAGCATAAATGGTAAAAATCGTAATTTTATATTCTTCACACAATTGATTGGCTAAATCTACTAATACTCTTTCTGCCCCTCCAAATGTTAAACTAGTAATTCCAAATAATATCTTTTTCATTTATGCTCCTTCTTTCTCTTTATCCCCACTATCTTATTTACCATTAAAGCATTCAAAACAATAATCACCATCATAGTTGAAGAATTAAAAAACGTATAACCTGCAAAAAAAGATAGTGCAAATGTAAAACCACTTCCCAAGCAAGCCATTATATACTGACCATCTACTTCTTTTTTGTTTTTTATCATAAAATATACCCCGTATAAAAATAAGATAGCAAAAGGCATAAAGTATAAAACAAATCCGTAAAATCCCAAAATTTAATAAAAATGCTGGTATTTCCATTTCCAATACTAATTCTCTAAAATTTGCTACATGTCCATTTCCTAGTAATAAATAAATTGGATTGTGCTGATTTTTAACTAAAACTGTGTTATAAATTAACTGTTGCATACGTTGATCATTATTCTTAACATTCCATTGGTTGGCTATTTGGTATAAATCTATAATTGATTGTTTTTCTGCCTCTTTCATATATCCTTCTTCTAAAGAATTACTATCAATATTTTCTTTGATTTCTAGAATACTTCCTGTTACATGAGATGCTTGCTGACTGTTTGTATCTACAATATTATTTTCAATTTCTTGTAAGTGTTTTCTTCTTTGTAATGTTGTAGAACCAACTGTAATTACCACTAATAATATACTTGCTATCATGGCAACGCCACCTACTATTAATCTTTTATTTATTTTTCCTTTTTGTTTCAAAGTCATAATGATTTCTACTAATATGTAGATTATCATTACTAAAATAAATCCTAATAACCCTACTCTTGTTCCTAGCAAAGTTGTTAGGAATATCCCTTGTAGTAAAACCAATGGAACAGCTATTTTTCGGTACTTTTTATCTTTTACATATTTTAAGATAATAAACAAAGACAAAATTAAAATAGACCCCAAGCTGTTTCCAGATTCAAACCAGCCCTTGTAGCCAATCCCTTCTATGTAGGTGCTAGAAGAAGTTTTACTTACAATTGCTATCATGATAGATACTATATAAATTACATTTGCTATCAATATACTTCTAGATAATTTTTCAATATCTTCTCCTTCTTTAAATGCCTCCACATATAAAATTAAGTTTACTATCATATACGTGTAATTTATAATATATTGTGCTTCGTGAACCATTCCCCCATAGCTACTTCCTGTTATGACAGTTTTAAATATTACTAAATGTAGTATAGCATAAATCAAATATACTAGTCCTATCCCTAACATATATTTTTTAAACTTTTTATCCTTTTTAAAAAACAAATATAACATCACAAA
>CANRXN010000140.1 GCA_947643945.1 uncultured Clostridium sp. | reverse complement strand
TTTTTCTTCCATTAATTACCCTGCACTCAATACCCCTTAAAGTAGCTTGAATCACTGAATCCATTCCCTCTTTTGCATTTGGCACAGGAATCGCCTCTAAAAAGTCAAGACTTGTATTAATTCCTCTTACCTTATCTTGTGCATCGTCTGCTAAATACATAATACATGTATTAATACTTCCGTCCATTCTTACTTTTTCGTCTAACACCTCTTTTTTATAGACGCATACTACCCCACTTGTACAAATTGTACTTAAAATATCTGGCTTTGAATCTGGTACTATCATATCCCCCTCTACCATAATGATGTCTTTTTTGGCTGCTATTAATTTATTTACACATAAATTCTCGTTTTGTGTCTCTAATACCATTTGTCTACCTCCTTTTTTATTCTTTATAACATGTATATGGAGAACTATCTAAATTTATGACTAGCCATTAGCTAAAATTTGAACAATAGTAAGTTTGGGATGGCAAGTTTGGGACAGGCTACCTTCTAGCCATTCCTAAAATAAAAAAACCAATATAGATTTTTCTATACTGGCTTTTTTAGTTTCTTACTTTATTATTATAGTAATGTTTTTTTCTTTTTCGTTTCTACTGCTGGTGGTATTAAAGGAGAATAAGAGTCTCCGTCAAATACTTCCACTTCAACGGTTCTTGTTAAAACATCGGTATAACTATAAGTAACATTTCTATCATTTTCCTCATATTTTACAACAAAAATATTAGGATATGCTTTTTCTATTGTAGCTTCTTTTTCAAAGGCTTTACTTCTTCCTAAAGACCCTTTTACGATTATCTTTTGACCAACTTTTTCTATGATGTCTGTTTTTAAGTTTGATATATCTGTTCGACAGATCATGTAATCACCTTCTTATTTAAGATGGCTTGATTATAGCATTTTTAGCATAAATTGTCAAAAAAGAAATTACTATGTCGTTTCCTTGTAACCTGCTTGTTTCAGTGCTTTTGTTTATTCCACATGATTACTTTACGTTTGTATTACGATTATATTACAATTGTGTTAAGTTGGGTTATTTTTAATTATAACTTAAGGTCCATTTTCCCATTGGCACCAATTCCACTTACTCCATTTTTGCCATCTCTTAGTTCTTTTGCTATATCGTCAATTGTGATGTATTTGTATTTTTCGGTAAAGGCTATTTTTTCTGCAATAACTAGTGGATCTAAAAAGTCAATTAAAATTCTTGCAGGGGATGATGCAAAGTTTGCGCCAGCAGAAATGATGGCTTCAAAATAGCTTTGACAAGCTCCGCGCAAAGATTACAAGGTTTCCCTGTTTTTCTTGGTCGTAACGTCTTGCTTCTTTTACAGTTTGGATAAAGTATTTTGAGTTTCTGTAGTTATAGATATTGTGATAGTCTGTTCCTCTTCTTATCATTCCGGTCATGTCCGTGTAATTACCAATATATCTGGATTGTAGGCTTTTAGCAATGAATAAACTACCTTTGGTTGTCTATATTCTGGTATGTTTCTAACAATAGCATCTAGTCCTAGTTTTTTGTAATAGTAATATGATTTTTGACTGTATTTTTTGTCACCATCTAGATGTAATATTTTTCCCGTTATGATTTTTTCTTTGTTTTTGTTACTTGGTGACAAAATTCCTATTTTATAGTCTTCTAATCCTCTGGTTTCTTTTGCTGTTTTTATTTTATTATTCATTTTATGTTCTAGGGCTTCTATTTTTTCATTTACAATTTTTTTGTCAATTAGTTCTAAGTCCTCTATACTACTATCTGCTTCTATTCTGTCGATTACGCCTTTTAAGATAGCTATTTTTTTGTTTTTAGTATTTATGATATTTTTTACCATGAATAAGATGTCTTTTCCATGTGATTTTCTGGCTACTATATCTCCTTTTTTTATTTTGTTCATTTTTATAGCATTCCTCCTAAAGTTTGGTATTGTTTTTATTTTTTGTCATGATTTTTTGCTATTATATTCTATGTCTAATTTTGTCGTTTGGTGAATGCTATTGTTTCTAATGATACCAAAAACAAAATGTGAGAAACTAGTTTTTCCTAGATTCCCACATTTTTCATTTTAACATATCACTTGTTACTACTATATTAATGTCTAAAATGTCTCATTTTTGTAAACACCATAGCAATTCCATATTCATTACACTTATCAATCGAATCTTGATCTTTAATCGAACCACCTGGTTGAATAATAGCCTTAATACCAGCTTTATGAGCCTCTTCTACGCAATCAGCAAAAGGAAAAAACGCATCAGATGCTAAAACACTACCTTCAGTAATCCCTTTTTCGATTAACTCTTCTCCATGTTCAATAGCTTGCTTGGTTGCCCAAATTCTATTTACTTGACCTGGACCAATTCCAATGGATTGTTTATTCTTTCCAATCGCAATACCATTTGATTTAACATATTTTACAATTTTCCAAGTAAATAATAAATCTTCCATTTGCTCTTTGGTTGGTTTAACATTTGTTACTACTTCATATTCATCTAATAGTTTAGCATCAATAGTTTGCACAATTGCTCCTCCATTGATTTTTTTAATGTCATAGGCAGTTTCTTTTTGTTTGACGCGAATCGTTGGAAGTTCTAATATTCTTACATTTTTCTTTTTCTTTAAAATTTCTAATGCTTCTTTTTCGAAAGATGGCGCTACCACTACTTCTAAGAATATTTCTTTCATTTCTTGTGCCATTTTTACATTTACTTCTTCATTTACCACTACAATTCCACCAAAAATTGATGTTTTATCTGCGTTAAATGCTTTTTGCCAAGCTTCATAAATATCGCTACTACTTCCTACCCCACATGGGTTTCCGTGTTTACAAGCAACAACAGTTGGTTCTTCAAATTCTTTTAATAATTCTAATGCCCCATTGGTATCATTGATATTATTGAAAGATAATTCTTTTCCATTTAATTGCTTTGCTGTGGTTAAAGATCCTTCACATTTTCCTACTTCTTTATATAAAGCTGCTTTTTGGTGTGGATTTTCTCCATAGCGCATTTCTTGAACTTTTTCGTAAGTTAAAGTTAATTTTTCTGGTAGGCTTTCGTCTTTTCTTTGTTCTTTTATATAGTTTGCAATCATAGCATCATAATTTGCTGTGTGCATAAATACTTCTTGCATTAATCTAAATTTGGTATCTTTGGACACTTCGCCGTTTTCCTCTAATTCTTTTAATACTACTTCATAGTCTTCTGGGTTAGTAATTACGGTTACATCTTGATAATTTTTAGCAGCACTACGAAGCATGGTAGGACCACCAATATCAATATTTTCTACACATTCTTCTAAGGTAGCTCCTTCTTTTAATATAGTTTGCTTAAATGGATATAGGTTAACGACTACAAAGTCTATGGTATCTATGTTTAATTCTTCTAATTGTTTTCTATGTTCTTCTTTTTCTCTTCTTGCCAAAATTCCTGCATGTACGATTGGATGAAGGGTTTTTACTCTTCCATCTAAACATTCTGGAAATCCTGTTAGCTGGGATATTTCCATTACTTTAACGCCTTCTTCTTTTAATTTTTTGTAAGTTCCTCCTGTTGATACAATCTCTACTCCTTGTTTTTCTAATCTTTTTGCAAATTCTACAATCCCTGTTTTGTCTGATACACTGATTAATGCTTTCATTCTAAATTCTCCTTCCTTTGGCTTCTATGGTGCTATTATACTACATTTTTTTACAAGTTTCAAGGGATTTTTAAAGAGCATGTACTTTTTTCCATTTATAAAAAATTTGGAATTTTTTACAAATATAGGTTTACAATAGATATGTCACACCAAAAATAAAAAAAGGAAATACCAA
>CANRXN010000139.1 GCA_947643945.1 uncultured Clostridium sp. | reverse complement strand
AACTAATTCATCTAATGCTTCATGAGATAGATTAATAACAACCAGAACCTTAATTGTGATTTATTTTTTTATTTTACTAACATAAAGTCCTATTACAAAAATAATGGTTCCTACAACAGAAATCGCAAAAGAATTTAATAGTACTTTTTGAAAGGCTTCTCCTTTAATTAAAAACCAAATACAAGAGCTTAGTAATATTACAAAGAACGAATATAACACTAAAACCACATCTTTATTTTTCATTAAAACCACATACACCTTCCAAAACTCCAAATTAGTGACGCTGCTGCTGCCGCAGGCAAAAGACCTTTAAAAGCATACTTTGCTACCAACTTAGCTACTTCTGCGGCTGCTTTTCTTTGTAGAAGACCTACAATACCACCACTAAGTAGACCTTGTATAGCAGAAACTCCTAAAGTATCTTGGATGGCTGTGATAGCACATTGCTTGGCATCTGCACGTTTAAATCGCGTTTGTTGAATATCTTCTTTTACTTGATTTTCAAGTTTAGTTAACTCAGCCGCATGACCATATTTAGCATATAAAACATTGAAATTTAAAGATTCGACGTTACCTAAATCATCATAGGTTACTGCATTATCAAAAATGGAATTTCAATCGTTTTCAAATTCTCTAGAGAATTTTTCTTGTTCAACAGTATTCAATGGCTGTCTCTCTAAATTTTCATTCGTAGCAGCATAAACACTTGCACCAGCACTAGCAAATATACTCAATGCCATAAGTAACGTCATTGCCAAACAGAAGAACTTTGATTTTTTAGAAAAAGTAATTTCCATGTTTAAGTCCCTACTTTCTTTTTTTGTTGGTTACAATTATAGCGATATTAAAGATAGTTTGCTATCAAAATCCCTATTTAACGTTTATCCCATCTTAAAAGAACGCAAACTTCTTAGAATTGTGTTTTCTTTTGTTCTTCGCCAGTTCCTTTTAAACATTAAACTGACTTAAATATATAATAGAGACAGTTACTTAGGGGAGAACCATTACTAAAATTTTTCTTACTGATTTTTATTATCTAAAAACACACTCTTTTGAAATTGAGAATTACTTCTGACATGCATGACTACCGAATGTCTTGTTCTAATACCCATTTGTTAATTCCTGAAAGAAAATAGGCTAATTTTGAATTAGAGCGTCTAAAAGGTTTCACTTTTAGAGCGGTATATTGTTTATTTCTTACATTAGTTGGAATTGCTTCTCCAGTTTGATATTGACTAGCTTTTGATAATAAAGTTACTTTTTTATTAAGCAGTGGCGTAGGAAACTCTTTTACATCCTGCTCTAATACCCACTTATTTATCCCCTCTAAATAATAAGCTACCTTAGAACTCGATTGTGAAATGCTTTTTACATCCTTGATAATGTACTCTTTATTTCTTAAATCAGTAGGAATTTTTTCTCCAGTTTGATAGTAAGTAGCTCTTGATAATAAAGTAGCAATTTTACCTTTCATTGCATAATTTATTGGTTCTTTTCTAAAATTAATACCAGAATACTTCCATGAATAAACATTATCATTTAATTTCCAGTTACTCATATCTTTTTGATTAGTTAACATCACTTTTTGCCACCAAGGATTCCAAAAGTAGTAATAAGAATCTAACGTATTATTTTGGGCTATAATATAACCGATGACAGTAACTCCATGTGATTTTGCAGGATTATAATTCTGAGTAACGTTGTCTAAATGAACATACACTGGAGCCTTTTTATCAATTTGTGTTTGAACTTCCGCTGGTGTCAATCGACTATTTTTTATATCCAAAGTATAACCATATTCCTTTTGCATAGTTTGAACGGTATGTGCAAAAGGTTTACTTGTAATATACTTCCCATCTACTAATTCTGCTTCTGAGGCAGTACGAAAAGCTTTTTTGATGAGCGTTTTTGCATTGGTTATGGCTTTCCCTTCAATCGAATTAATCATTGTAGATAACGTATAAAATGCACACCATGGTTCTAATCCTTGCGTTTCTGTAATCATCCAATTAGGGATAATATTTCGATTATACTCTGGAACCGTATCATCAGGTACAGAACGTTTCTTTCTATTAAAGTTGTCTACCGATTGCTTAATATCAACTGCTTGTTCACGAGTTGGTTCTTCTGCAGACAGAAGTTGGTGGCTCTCGCTATCAAGGTTCAAAGAAAAGCTGGTACCTTCTGCTGTAGGTGTTAGTCTATTTAACAGCTCAACAAACTGACTAGAAATCGTTAGCGATGGCGTATTGTTCATTAAAGAAACTTCTAATAAATCATGAATAAGCCCAGATTCTTTATCGATAATAGGAAAATAGGCTGTTTGAGTATCTGTTTCATTAGTTAAAGTAAATGGCTGCCCCAAATAAAAATCATCTGTACTTAAAGGTTCTGTATTTTCCACTACAGACAAGTTCTCAAAATAAAATTGCCAATCTTGCTGTGCATACATCCTCAATTCTGAAGGTACTTCTTTTGTTTGAATGAACAGTGGAGTATTATCACCATCCATTGCTGAAGCATTAATTCCAAACAAAAGGCTTGTTAAAAACAAGCCTATCCCTAAAATGTATTTTTTCACGGTCCTTTCAACCTCTCTTACTTAAGAATAATCATACCTATAAAGGTATAATCTTTTTGCGGTGTATTATTCACTGAAAAATCCGTAACAGTTAACTTATTTTTATTCGTCAACGTAGTCAGGCTAGAAGGATAGATATAGTTCGACATCCAGATACTTGTACTCATAAATGGTTCTTTAATATTTTCACCATCTGGAGCAACGTATACGTATCCATGCGCTACAGCTAATAAATAAGGTTCCATCCAATCGTTTTTGTTTGGTTTATAACATAGTAATACTGGATGATCTTTATCAAGCTCACTCTTCACTTGGTTGAAATTAAGTTCATTCTTCGTTGCATCAAGCCATTCCATATTTACCCCAATAGAAGTGGCATAGCGAATGCAATCTTTAATAGACACAGAAGCATTATTAAATTCTTTGTCTGTCTTTTTTGGATATACAAATTTTAGTATCGTTTTTGCTGTAATATCTTTTCTATTTGTTTTAAAGTTCAACACTTTAGCAAAAGAATGCTCTATTCCTTGTAAATCATAATGTTGATCATTCGTTTCGAAATTAGCCAAACTCTTCATTTCAGGAGCAGCGTTTACCACATAACCTGATCCCACAAAAAGGATTACTAGTAAAATGGTAGAGATAACTTTCTTCATTTAATTCACCTAACAATTCATTTTAAATTTTGAAATACCAACATAAGAAAGTACAACTAGTAAAAATCCAGCCAACACAACTAAAATAGAGGACATATTTATACGCCAATTTCCACTAATGTTATAAGAATTCAGCAGCCCATAGGTTCCTAGTACGACACTTACTAAACCTAATAGAAAAATTATCCCAAAAAAAGTGTACACTAACATTCTTAATTTTCTTGAAGAACTACTTGTTTCTCTTGTTTTAAATAAAGTGTATATAATCAAAAACGCAAGAATAATAGAAATTAGTTGAACCATCAATATGTCTCCTTCTTACTAATTAAGTCTAGTATCATACATCTTCATGGAAAATATTTTTTTTATCCATATAACCTTTGTAAGAGATTGCAAATAAAAATATGGATATCAAGATAATTTTAAAATTTTTAAACTCGTCAAAAACAAAGTAAGCATAAAGAAAAGATATACCACCTAAAAAAATACAAGCAATAGAAATATTAAACGAAAATTTAACAAATAAGTAGAATTTATTCTTTATTTTTTCATTCAAAATCCCTATAGTAGCTATAAAAACTGAGACTATAAAGATTATTAGGAT
>CANRXN010000138.1 GCA_947643945.1 uncultured Clostridium sp. | reverse complement strand
AATAATAGGAGCAGTAATAGCTAGTTGTTTTATTGCATGGGGAGAAATTTCGAACAACAACCATATATTGTTTGTAATCGTGACAACCTTCTTTTTACTACAATACATCTTTATTAGAAAAATTGATTACAAAACAGAAAACAAGACCAATGCGTTCAAAGAAGCCATGAAATATATCATAAAAACCAAAAGTAGATACAAAATAGTCTATGCTTTAAGAACCAATCACATAATAGAAAGACAATTTGTACCATTATATTTGTTTATCGTAATAAAAGACTTTTCACTATTTTCTTCTGTTATTATCATATCGTTACTATTTCAAATCATAACGATAACTTTAATAGGAAAATATACAGATAAAAACATAAGAAAAGCAAATACGTTAGTAAGTATAATTAAAGCTATTATAACTGGTGTATTTTTATTTGCGAAAAACAAAATAACTATCTCACTTAACAAAACATTAAGCGATAACTTTGAAAAAGTATATGAAACCTCAATTCAAACTTCAATCCAAAACATGATAAAAGAAGCAAACGAAAATAACGAATTTTTAGCATCAGTTGGTCAAATGAGTTTATGCTTTACAGAAGTAATTATTTTTGCAATACTTGCTTTTTTAGGATATTTTATAGGCGAAAAGGTATTGTTTGTAATTTTCATTTTATCTATCATTTCAACCATAGCAATTAATCAAAATGTAAAAAGATACGAGGAGGAGCCATGAAAAAAATAGTCGTTGCCACCAACAACCAAGGAAAACTAAAAGAAATCAAAGAGATTTTAAAAGACTATGAATTAGTAACCTTAAAAGAAATAGGTTGTAACATAAAAGTAGAAGAAGACCAAGAAACCTTCGAAGGAAACGCTAAGAAAAAAGCAGAAGAGATAGCAAAAGAGGTTAATATGCCAGTCTTAGCAGATGATAGTGGATTATGTATTGATGCTTTTGATGGTTGGCCAGGAGTATATACTGCGAGATTTTTAGGAGAAAATGCAACCGATGCCCAAAGAAATGAAGCCATTTTAGAAAAAATGAAAGACTTAAAAAAAGAGCAAAGAAAAGCAAAAGTAGCATGTGTGGTTGCCTATTATGAAAAAGGAAAATTTATCATAGGAAAAGGAGAAATAGAAGGGACAATTGCCAAAAAACCAAGGGGAGAAAGAGGATTTGGATTCGATCCTATCTTTGAGATAGCAAATGGAAAAACTTATGCAGAAATAACATTAGAAGAAAAAAATGCTATCAGTCACCGAAAAAGAGCCCTAGAAAATTTACAAAAACAATTGACAAATTAGTATAAATGTGATAAAATTGGAAACTGTAATCCGCTTAGTCAAGGCACCAAAACATTAACGTAAGGTTAATTGCCTGAAAAATAAGGATTAGCGAGTATACAAAAAAGGGAGGTGCATTTTACATGTACGCAATCATTGAAAGCTGTGGAAAACAATACAAAGTAGCAGAAGGAGAAGTTGTATTTTTTGAAAAATTAGATGCAGAAGAAGGAAAAACCGTTACCTTTGATAACGTTATATTAGTATCTGACAACGGAAAAGTACAAATTGGAAATCCTTATGTAAAAGGTGTAAAAGTAGAAGGAAAAGTAGTTTCTCATGGCAAAGCAAAAAAAATCATTGTTTTCAAAATGAAACCTAAAAAGAATTATAGAAGAAAACAAGGACATAGACAACCATACACAAAAGTAGAAATTACAGCCATAAAAACAGCTGCTAAAAAAGCAGAAGCAACAAAAAAAGAAGAAGTTGCTGAAAAAGTAGAAGCTTAAAACCAATTTAAAAATAAAAGCGAACGAATAAAACAAACCAAACCGAAGGGAGTGAGAAAGCATGGCTCATAAGAAAGGTCAAGGTAGCAGCCATAACGGAAGAGAGAGTGAATCTAAACGTCTTGGTGTCAAAAGAGCTGACGGTCAATTTGTATTAGCAGGAAATATCCTAGTAAGACAAAGAGGAACCAAAATGCATCCAGGAACTAATGTTGGAAAAGGTAGTGATGATACACTATATGCATTAGTAGATGGAACAGTAAAATTTGAAAGAAAAGGTAGGGATAAAAAACAAGTAAGTGTTTATCCTGTTGAACAATAAATATTTTACATAGAAAGAATGCTAAAAACAGCATTCTTTTTTTCGATTAAATTCAACACTATCTATTTACAAATATAAAAAAATGTAGTATAATAGGAAAAATAAACCAAGGGAGAAGATGTAAGAACATCTTATTTTTGTATTCTAAAAAGGGAGGAGAAAAAGAAAATGGCAAAAATCGTAGGAGATATTTCAAGAACATTTAACGAATACCTATTATTACCAAACTTAACAGACGAAAGATGCATACCAACCAATGTATCTTTAAGAACACCATTAGTAAAATACAAAAAAGGAGAAGAAGCAAAATACCATGCAAACGTACCAATGGTATCTGCTATCATGCAATCTGTATCAGGAGAACAAATGGGAATTGCTTTAGCACGAGAAGGAGGAGTAGCCTTCATTTATGGTTCACAATCTATCGAATCACAAGCTAAAATGGTAAGACACGTAAAAAAACACAAAGCAGGATTTGTAGTAAGTGACTCCAATGTAAAAACAGGAACATCCTTAAGAGAAGTAATTGACCTAGTACAAGAAACAGGGCACTCAACCGTAATTATCACAGACGATGGAACCGCAAGGGGAAAATTTGTAGGACTAGTAACAGACAAAGACTATAGAATTTCAAGAGACAACTTTGAAGAACCAATCGACAAATTCATGACACCAAAAGACAAAGTTGTATGGGCGCATGAAGGAATTAGTCTAGCAGAAGCAAATGACCTAATTTGGGAAAATAAAATTGCATGTTTACCAATATTAGACGACGAAGAAAGACTAAAATATCTAGTATTTAGAAGAGACTATGAAGAAAGAAAAAACAATCCAGACTCATTATTAGATGAGAACAAAAGATATATTGTAGGTGCTGGAATCAACACAAGAGATTATGAAGAAAGAATACCAGCCCTAGTAGAAGCAGGGGTAGACCTAATTTGTATGGACTCATCTGACGGATACTCTGTTTGGCAAAAAAATACGATTGATTTTGTAAGAGAAAAATATGGAGATAACGTTAAAATCGGTGCAGGAAATGTAGTAGATAGAGAAGGCTTTATGTACCTAGCAAAAGCAGGAGCAGACTTTATCAAAATCGGTGTAGGAGGAGGCTCTATCTGTATTACACGTGAAACCAAAGGAATTGGTCGTGGAAATGCCTCTGCCTTAATAGATGTAGCAGCAGCGCGTGACGAATATTTTGAAGAAACAGGAATTTATATTCCATTATGTATTGATGGTGGAATTGTACACGATTATCATATTACCATCGCTTTAGCCTTAGGAGCAGACTTTGTTATGATGGGAAGATATTTTGCAAGATTTGACGAAAGCCCAACAAGAGTAATCAAAAAAGGAAATGCTTTTGTAAAAGAATATTGGGGAGAAGGATCCAATCGAGCTAGAAACTGGCAAAGATACGACATGGGAGGAGCTAAAAAACTTTCTTTTGAAGAAGGTGTTGATTCTTACATTCCTTATGCTGGTAGCCTAAAAGACAATTTAGCAATTACCGTGGCTAAAATTAAATCTACTATGTGTAATTGCGGCTGTATTAGTATTCCAGAATTCCATGAAAAGGCAAGATTGACATTGGTTTCTGATATTAGTATTACAGAAGGTGGCGCACATGACGTTATTTTAAAGGAAATTGATAATCAGTATAAATAGTAAAAAGTGATAAAACCTTAAGCAAAGACTTATATAATTAGGCTAATGCTTGAGGCTTTATTTTTTTATGGTTAACAATTGACAACATATGGTTATTTTTCATATGAGACTATCGTAAAAGTTGTGTAAATCGGATTTCCTTCCGATTGATAACTTGAA
>CANRXN010000137.1 GCA_947643945.1 uncultured Clostridium sp. | reverse complement strand
AGCTGGTGTTTTTTTGCAAATTTATTTCTTTCTTAAAAACTGTCGGGTACTAAGTTCAGTACAATTATATTATACACCATTTAACATAAAATGTCAAGCTTTTGAAAAATAGAAAAAAACTACCAATCATTTTTTTAAAACAAAACCACAAAAAATCATTTACAACCCAAAATCAATATGTTATAATCAAGCTGAAGAAAAAACTAAAGAGGTGAAAAGATTGAATCAAATACTAAATGTAGACGATAACAGTATCAATAAAAAGGGCAAAAAAAGAAAAGAAAAAGCCCCTAAAATGCCAAGAGAAAGGAACCATACACCATTAGAAATCACAACAATTGCAAAATTCTTTGCCATTACCATCTTAATATTTGGAATTTGTATGATAGGAACGGGTTCGTATTCTATGTATAAAGGAGGAAACGGAACCACCAATAACAAGCCAATTATTTATGTAGAACAAACAGCAGAAGAAGAAATCTTACTAAAAGTAACACATGATAAAGAACTAACCTCTGTAACCTATGACTGGAATGAAGAAGGAGAAACAAAAGTACCAACAACAGGAAAAAAAGAAATAGAAACTACCATTCAAATACCATCAGGAACCAATACTTTAAAAGTACAAGCCAAAGACATAAAAGGACAAGAAATTGAATACACCAAAGTTTACACAGCAGAAACAGACATTAACATTAACATTGAGCCAGAAGCAAATAACTTAAAAATAACGGCAAATGGTATCAATAAACTTCAATACATGACCTACAGATGGGATGAAGAAGATGAAACAAGAATTGACATTGAAGGAAACCAAATAGAAGAAACAATAGAAATACCAAAAGGATTACATACATTAACTGTAATTGTAGTAGATATTAACAACAAAACAGAAACCAAAGAACAAGAAGTACAAGGAGTAACCAAACCAAAAGTAGAAGTAACAACAGACGGATCTGCTAACTTTATTATTAAAGCTAGTGACGAGCAAGGAATAAAAACAGTAGAATTTACCATCAACAAAGGAAAGAAATATAAACTAGACTTACAAAAACAACTTCCATTAGAAGAAAGAAAAGAGTTTGAATATTCTTATCCATTACAAGACGGAAAAAATAGAATCGAAGTAACCGTATATAACGAAAATGATATAACCGAAACCGTAAAAGCAAGAGTGAATAAATAATTTATTTGGGCTTAAGAGGAAGGAAGTTTTTAAGCAAATGAATATCAATCTAGTTGAATTAGTAACGTATTTTATCATATATTCATTTTTAGGATGGGTAATGGAGTCGATTGTAAGATCGATATGTGAAAGAAAAATAATCAATACGGGTTTCTTAAGAGGCCCGTTTTGCCCCATTTATGGAATAGGAGCAACTATTATGTTCCTATTTTTAAAAGGATTCTACAATAAACCGATTTTACTATTTTTTATTGCCATTATTATTTTAACAGCATGGGAATATATAGTTGGTGTCTTCTTAGAAAAAGTCTTTCACACAAAATATTGGGATTATACAGATCATAAACTAAACTTTCAAGGGCGTATCTGCTTAACCAACTCTATTTGCTGGGGGATTTTGGGCGTTTTATTTGTAAAATACATCCATCCCTTTGTTCAAAGCATCATGGCAATGCTAGATACCAACTTATTAAATTATATCGTAGCTATATTATTTACCATTTTTTTAGTGGATACCATAACAACTATTATTCATGTAAAGAGCATCAAAGCAACCTTAGAAAATATTGAAAAAATAAATAATGAAATTAAAGAAAAGCTAAAAGAAATGAAAGCCCTAAGAAAAGAAAAGGAAAAAGAAGAAAAAGCAATTACATTAGAAAATATGCAAGAAATAATAGGAAAACTAAAAAAGAAAAGAAACCGAATTGTGTTACATTTATACAGAAATGTACATCGTTTAAAAAAGGCATTTCCAGCTATTAATACAGCTGAAATTACAGAAGTTTTAAATCAAAAAATAGCATCTAGGAAAAAAAGAATAAAAAACAAACAAAAAGGCTTGAAATAAATAAGCCTTTTTGTATATAATGAAGAAAAATGAAAAACAAAGGAGGAAAGAATGATACAAGACGTATATATTATTGACGACGACGATGCATCAATTGTAATTTTTAGAGAATTATTTAGAAATGATCCAGAATATAAATTTACGAGTGTAAAAACAGAAGAAATTGATATTGCTTTAAAAAATATACCATCTTTGATTGTTATCAATGAAGATGCTATCGACCGAAATGTAGTTGATTTATGTAGAAAAATAAGAAAAGACGAGGACAACCAAATAACACCTGTTATTGTGGTATCTTCCAAAGGGGAAAGAGAACATAGATTAAGCATCATGCAAGAATCCATCGAATACTTTATCAAAAAACCAGTGGACGAGCAATACCTATACTATACCGTAAAAAACCTAAATAGACTACTTTCTACCAACAGAAGAATCAGTCCACTAACAGGCTTACCAGGAAACGTACAAATTCATGCAGAACTAAAAAAGAGAATATCTAAAAAACAGGGATTTTGTGTGTTGTACTTAGACTTAGATAACTTCAAAGCTTATAATGATGTATATGGTTTCTTAAAAGGAGACCAAATTATAGAATTTACAGCAGGAACGATTATTAATTGTATCCATGAAAGCCGGGTTAGAAGATACCTTTATCCGGACACATTGGGGGAGATGACTTTGTCGCCTTAATTCCGGGAACGGTGTGTGAGAAGATATGTCAAAATATATTAGCACATTTTGATGCCAATGTACAAAAATATTTTACAGATAAAGACATAGAAAGAGGATATATAGAAGTAGAAAATCGAAAAGGAATTATCGAGCAATTTCCTCTAACATCACTGTCTATTGGTGTAGTTGTTGCAGATGTAGGACGATTTAGCAATATCCTAGAAATAGGAGAAATAGGGGCCCAGGTAAAGCATGCGGCAAAATCAGTAATGGGAAGCAGCTATGCTGTTGATAGAAGAAAATAAGAATGATAGCATAAACTTTAAAAACTCTTAATATAAATATAATAAATATTTATATTAGGAGTTTTTTAAAATGATAATTATCCACAAAAAAAGAATTAAAATCATAATATCCTGCATACTAATTGCTGTATTTGCCTTTTCCTTCCAAATAGCCAGCAAACAAACGCCAAAAGATCAAGAGCAAAACACCATGGAGACCACAGCAACACCAGTATCAGGAAAAACCATCGTAATTGATGCAGGACATGGTGTGCCAGACGAACGGAGCACAAAGTAGCAATGGAACTACAGAAGCCCAAACTAATTTAAAAATAGCCTTAAAATTACAAAATTTACTAGAAACAAGTGGAAGCACAGTGATTTTAACAAGAAGTGACGAAAATGCAATCTACGACCTAGATAGCACGACATTAAAACAAAAGAAAATAAGTGATATTCATAACCGAGTAAAAATAGGAAATGAATCAAGTGCTGATATTTTTGTTAGTATCCATTTAAATAAAATTCCACAAAGCCAGTATTGGGGCTGGCAATGCTTCTATAAAAACGGAGACGAAAAAAGCACTAATTTAGCAAAACAAATTCAAACCAATTTGAATGATGCTATTCAAAAAGATAACAAAAGAGTGGCTATGAAGTTAGATACTGTCTATATTATGAAGCATGTAGAAATTCCAATTTCGATTGTGGAGTGTGGTTTTTTGTCTAATCCGGAAGAGGAAAAATTATTATTAGAAGACGAGTATCAAAATCGTTTGGCATGGGGAATTTATAATGGGATTACGGATTATTTTTATGATAAAAATTAAAGCTTGAAAGTGTATTTCGAGCTTGTTTTTGCTTTTTTAGGAAAAAAGTGGTATAATTAAAGTGTAGTGTACTTAAGATAGTGTAAAGTAATCTATGAAAAAATAGGATATGAAAATATTATCCAGTAG
>CANRXN010000136.1 GCA_947643945.1 uncultured Clostridium sp. | reverse complement strand
TTAAACCCGGAACCAGTGGGGACAAAACATCCCCATTTAAACCCGGAACCAGTGGGGAAAAAGGAGAAGAAAATGAGTAATAAATTTTATGTAACAACACCGATCTATTATCCAAGTGGAAGATTTCATATAGGAACCGCTTATACAACGGTATTAGCAGATAGCATGAAAAAATATCATCAATTAAAAGGAGAAGATAGTTACTTATTAACAGGAACCGATGAGCATGGGCAAAAAATTGAAAAAAAGGCAAAAGAAGAGGGGAAAAGCCCAAAAGAATATGTAGATAAGATGGCAAAAATGGCACAAGAATTGTGGGCTAAAATGGATATTGAATATGACGACTTTATTAGAACCACAGACGAAAGACATAAAATAGTGGTTCAAAAAATATTTGATCAATTTATGGAGCAAGGTGACATCTATAAAGGTGAATACGAAGGATGGTATTGTATCCCATGTGAAACCTTTTTTACCGAGACCCAATTAGTAGATGGCAAATGCCCAGACTGTGGAAGAGAAGTCGAATTAATGAAAGAAGAAGCTTACTTCTTTAATATGAAAAAGTATGCCGATCGATTACTAAAATATTATGAAGAACATCCAGACTTTATCAAACCAGAATACAGAAAAAATGAAATGATAAACAACTTTATTAAACCAGGATTAGAGGATTTATGTGTTAGTAGAACTTCATTTGATTGGGGAATTAAAGTAAAAAAAGACCCAAAACATGTTGTATATGTGTGGCTAGATGCCTTAACTAATTACATTACAGCCTTAGGATATTTATCAAATGACGAAACATTATTCCAAAAATACTGGCCAGCAGATTTGCAAATTGTAGGAAAAGACATTGCAAGATTCCACCTAATTTATTGGCCGATATTCCTAATGGCACTAGACTTGCCATTACCAAAAACTATCTTAGTCCATAACTGGATTATGATGAAAGACGGGAAAATGTCAAAATCAAAAGGAAATGTAATCTATCCAGAAACCTTAATAGAACGTTATGGACTAGACAGTGTGCGTTACTTTTTACTAAGAGAAATGCCAGTTTCACAAGATGGTATCTTTTCACCAGAAGCTTTTGTAGAAAGATATAACTTTGATTTATGTAACGATCTAAGCAATCTTTTAAACAGAACGGTATCTATGGTAAATAAGTATTTCGAAGGAATTGTTCCAACCTATAATGGAATGCCAAACGAAGTAGACGAAGAACTAGAAGAATATACCTTAAAACAAATTGAAAAAATGGAAGAAAAATGGAACAACTATGAAATAGCAACTGCCATTCAAGAAATCTGGAATTTAATTGCTAGAACCAACAAATATATCGACGAAACGATGCCTTGGACTTTAGCCAAAGAAGAACAAACCGAAAAACTACAATCTTGTATGTATCATTTAATCGAAAACTTAAGAAAAATAGCCGTTTTAATTAGCCCATTTATGAAAGATACAGCAAACGATATTTTTAGACAAATAGGAATCCAAGAAAATGACATGAAAAACTGGCAAAATTTAAAAACTTATGATAAAATAAAAAACAACAAAGTAATCGAAAAAGGCGAGCCAATTTTTATGCGATTAAACGTAGAAGAAGAGGTCGAATTTTTAAAAAATATCATGAAAGCTTAAAAAAAGAAGCAATAAACAAAAGAAAGGATGAAACTAAAAATGGAAGAAACAAAAGAAGGAAAGAAAACCAAAAAAGGAAAACACAAAGCAAAAGCAACCTTAGGAGATATTGTATTTCGTGTACTAGTAATGGTTGCTATCTTCTTTATAGTAATAATAGCTTATGTGTTTTACATAAGTGGAATGGCGTATTAATCAATCATTTTAACAAATAAAAGAGGAAAATAAATGAACTAATAAAAGGATGTAAAAAATGATAAAAGACGAAATCTATGGAATATCAATAGACGGCAAACATTTGAATAGAAAAAAGATATTCCTATTAATACTAATTGGAGTAGTATTAATAGGAATTATTATAGTAGGCAAGAATTCCATAGAAGCAAAAAAACAACAAAAAGTATATGAACAATATGAAGCACAAACAGCCACCCTTGCAAAACAAGAAGAATATAGCAAAGAAAAAGAAGAAACAAAACAAAATCAACAAATCACCTTACCCCAGCTAACCAAAGAAGCAAAAGAAAAAATTCAAAACATTTACCAAACCGAAAAAAAGCAAGTATTTTTAACATTTGACGATGGACCATCTACTGTAACACCAGGCATTTTAGACACCTTAAAAAAAGAAAATGTCAAAGCTACTTTCTTTGTGTTAGGCTGTAATGTAAGAGCAATGCCAGACACCGTAAAGCGAATTTACCAAGAAGGTCATTACCTTGCAAACCACGGAGACTCTCATTCTTATTCTTCTATTTATGCTTCACCACAAGCCGTACTAGACGAATTTAATCGATGTAATGAGTCTGTAAAAAAGGCAATTGGAGAACCTAACTATCATTCTCATTTATTTCGATTCCCAGGTGGCTTAGTAGGAGGAAAATATGCTACCATAAAAAATGAAGCAAAAGAACTGCTACTACAAAATGATATCATACACATCGACTGGAATGCCTTAACAGGAGATGCGGAAACAGCCAACCCAACCCAAGAATTTGAAATACAAAGACTAGAAGAAACCACCAACAACAAAACAAGTATCGTTGTTTTAATGCATGATGCCCAAGCAAAAGCCGTAACAGCAGAAAGTTTGCCACAAATCATTAAAACCTTAAGAGAAAAAGGATATGAATTTAAAAACTTTTATGAAATTATGAAATAGAAGGAGCGAAAAACTTTGCCTAAGGAAACGATAAAAAACGAAAGTATAGAAGAAAAATTAGAATATTTAGGACTAAACTTAGCCAAAATACCAGCTAGCCTTAAAAAAGTAGAACCCTTAGCCTTTAGAATCCCTAAATATTATGATGAAAAAAGATATCGACAATATCGATACCTTCCTATTAAAGATATCCAAATTTTATTATCACCAACCAATCGATTAGACGAATTGGAAGAAAAATATAGAAAAGCAAGCCCTTTGGCAGACTATTTAGATAGCAAAAGTGAAGAAAATTTACTAAAATACACAACCTTCTTAAAAATGCTAAAAAAAATAAAAATAGAAGAAATTGAAAAAATAGAAGAAGAACAAGCCAATTTAAACAAAAAAATACCATTTCGTGTAAAATTCGAAGGAAATTACTTATGGCAAATTTATTATTCCCAAGCAACCGACAAGTACTTCATGCTAGTACCAACCGAAGAAGCAGACTACTCTACCTTCTTTTTCTTATTAAAAAAACAATTAGAAAGAAAAAGAACCACCAAGATATTTGTACCGATTAGAAACGTAAACTACAGCCAAGAATTATTAAAAACATCTCAATTTGAAGACATCGAAAACTACTTATGGCTTTTTACAAAAGACTGGCCATTCATCTACGAAGTCTATGGGAAAAATGACGAACTAAGCATCCAAATTGTAGGAGAAACAGAAGTTTATGAAAAAATTACAAGCCCTTACAAAATTAAACTAAGCACAAAAGAAGAGGCTAACCAATTTTACAAACTAATTAAAGCCATGTTTATTTTACAAACCGAATTACCCCATTACTTTACCTTCCAAACAAAAATTGGAAAATCAGGGGAAATCGAATTTTACATGGAAAACGAAAAAATAGAATATGAAACCATCCCAGAATGGCTAGATAGCCAATATAATGTTGGAATAGAAAGCATGGAAGAAATAACCAAACTAATCGAAATAAACCAAAAACGACTAGAAAACTTAAAAACGCAAATTGCAGGGCAAGAAATTGAATACCTAGCAAAAGAAAAACAAATATCTACTTTCTTAGAATGTAAAAAAACTTTTTTTGGTAAATTCAAATATTATTTTAAATACAGCAAAAAGAAAAATAAAGGAGAAATGAAA
>CANRXN010000135.1 GCA_947643945.1 uncultured Clostridium sp. | reverse complement strand
ACAAAAAGAAGGAATGTCAATTTAAAATGTCCCCACTGGTTCCGGGTTTTTTTGGGGACGTGAAGACGTCCCCAAAGAAACCCGGAACCAGTGGGAAAAAAAGGAGATTAAAAGAAGCATGGATTTCAAAGAAGAATTAAAAAAATACCAGCAACAAATCAATCAAGAATTAGAAAAATACATAAGAAAACAAAAATGTCCAGAAGAAGTCTTAAATCAATCCATGGAATATAGCTTAATGGCAGGAGGAAAACGCTTAAGACCAATTTTAACCATGGCTACCTATTTACTCTTCAAACAAGACTTAGAAAAATGTATGCCATATGCCGTAGCCATTGAAATGATACACAATTTTTCTTTGATTCATGACGACCTACCAGCAATCGACAATGACGATTTTCGCCATGGAAAGCCAACCAATCATAAGCAATTTAATGAGTCAACCGCAATTTTAGCAGGAGACGGATTGTTAAACCAAGCATACATGGTAATTGGCGAAGATTTAAGCAATACTAAGCCAGAAGAATTACCAAAAAAAACAAAAATAGTAAAAGAATTTTCTAAAGCCGTTGATCGAATGATAGCAGGAGAATACATAGATACTAAAAAGGAAGGAAAGAAAATCACACGGAGAAGAACTAAAATACATCCACGAAAATAAAACCGGAGCTTTACTAAAAATAGCAGTAAGAATGGGGGCAATTCTTGCTAACGCAAGTGAAGAGGACTTAAGCAAATTAACAAGTTATGCAGAAAAAATAGGGTTAGCCTTTCAAATAAAAGATGACATCTTAGGAGAAGAAGGAAACGAAGCAATTTTAGGAAAGCCAGTAGACAGAGATAAAGAATTAGAAAAATGCACTTATGTCTCTCAATATGGATTACAAGGAGCAAAAAGCATTTTAGATAAAATAACCAAAGAAGCAATTAGTGAGCTAGAAGAATTTGGAGAAAAAGCAGAGTTTTTAAAGCAATTAGCTTTGTATATCCAAAATCGAAACAAATGATGTTTTTTGGCACGGGCACAAAAAAAATCTTTTAAGGAGCAAACAAAATAAAAAAAAACAACCTCCCCTATGTTTTTCCACCCCGACCCAAAAAACATCAAAAAATTATGGAGTTTAATAAAGAAAACATGCCAAGGCATATTGGAATTATCATGGATGGAAACCGAAGATGGGCAAAAGCACAAGGAAAGCCAGTAAGCTACCGGGCATAAAGAAGGTGCCAAAACCTTAGAAAAAATTGTAAGATATGCCAACAAAATAGGACTAGAATACATAACGGTATATGCTTTTTCAACAGAAAACTGGAAGCGAGCAGAAGACGAAGTAAAAGCTTTGATGTTACTGCTTCAAAATTATTTAGACGATTATGCAAAAAGAGCAGATACCGAAAATATAAAAGTAAAAATATTAGGTGACATATCAGCCTTATCAACAGGGATGCAAAGAAGCATTGAGAATTGTATGGAAAGAACCAAAAACAATACAGGGGTTACCTTTAATATTGCTTTGAATTATGGCGGAAGAGACGAGCTAACCAAAGCAACCAAACAAATTGCCCAAATGGTAAAAAATAAGGAAATCGATATAGAAGATATAACGGAAGAAACAATAACTAATAATTTATATACCAAAGGACAACCAGATTTAGATTTAGTTATTCGAACCAGTGGCGAAAAAAGACTAAGTGGTTTTTTAACTTGGCAATCTGTCTACGCGGAAATTTTAGTAATTGACAAGAATTGGCCAGACTTTGAAGAAAAAGATTTAGACGAAGCAATCATAGAATATCAAAAAAGAACCAGAAAATTTGGAGCAGGATAAAACCAAATGAGGAAAGGAAAAAAAGATGGATATAAAAAGAGTTACATCAAGTTTGTTAGGATTTCCACTAGTATTAATAATTTTTTTGCTAGGGAATAAAATAGTAGTAGATATAGCACTTGTAGTGATTGCCATACTTAGTATGAGTGAATATTTTAATGCCATAACCAAAATAGCAAAGCCAGTAAAATGGTTGGGTTATCTTAGTTGTGCAAGCATTGCTTTTATTCATGTGATACCACAAGAATATTTGAATATGGTAGTAACCCTTTCTGTGCCAACCATTTTGATTATCCTATTTTCACAAGTAATAGCCACAGATATGAAGACAACGTTTAAAGATATTGCTTATACCTTTATAGGGATTTTCTATGTTGTATTTTTTATTATGTTTGTTGCTTTTATTAACGGAATGCCAAATGGGAATATATTGATATGGTATGCTATTTTTGCAGCTTGGGGAACCGATATATCAGCTTATGTTATTGGAAAACACTTTGGAAAACATAAATTTAGTAAAGTAAGTCCTAAAAAATCTATCGAAGGTTGTATAGGAGGCGTGATAGGAGCCATACTATTAATGCTTGCTTATACTTATTTTGCCAATAACTATTGGGGAATGGATTATTCCTATTGGTTTATCCTAGGAATGGGAATTATACTAAGTTTAGCTGGGCAAATAGGAGATTTTGCAGCCTCTAGTATTAAAAGATTTGTAGATATAAAAGATTATAGTAATTTGATACCAGGGCATGGTGGGATGCTAGACCGAATTGATAGCTTAATCTTTTTAGCACCATTTGCTTATGCGTTATTTACACTACTATAAAACTGTCCCCATTTAAACCCGGAACCAATGGAGACAAGAGGAGGAAAAAATTGATAGCTTTTTTAATTTCAGCCATTAAAATCATTGTATTATTAGGTGTTCTAATTACGATTCATGAATTAGGGCATTTTCTAATAGCCAAGCTTTGTAAGGTAAAAGTAAATGAGTTCGCGATTGGCTTTGGACCAGCAATATGGCAAAAGCAAGGGGAAGAAACCAAATACACTTTAAGATTAATTCCGTTGGGAGGATTTAATAGCTTGGAAGGAGAAGACGGGGAGTCAAATGACGATAGGTCTTTTTCCAAAGCAAGTATTCCCAAAAGAATAGCAATTGTTTTAGCAGGTGCGACGGTTAATATTGTTTTTGCTGTTGTCGTTTATTTTATTGTTACGGCTATTGGTGGAACGTATATTTCAAGTGAGATTGAAGAAGTGCTAGATGGTTATGCAGCAAGCAATTACGAGTTACAAGCAGGCGATAAAATTATAGAAGGAAATGGAAAGAAAATAAACAGTAAAAAAGACTTAAATGAAGTATTAGAAGCATCACAAGGGAAAGAAGTAAAAACAAAAATAGAAAGAAATGGCGAAATTTTAGAATATAATATGATTCCAAGTGAAGTAAAATCAAAAGTAACAGGTATTTATTTAGACGAAAAGTGTAAAATTGTAACCGTAGGAAAAGGTAGCCCAAGTGAACGTCAAGGTGTGCAAGCAAATGATAAATTACTAAAGGTAAATGGCGTGGATATAAATGAAGATGCAAATTTGGCGGTACAAGAAATTAATAAAAAAGGTGTAAATACTATGACTCTTACTGTAAAAAGAGGAGAAGAAGAACTAACAATTGAACTTACCCCAGATTATGAAAGTTCTTATTTACTAGGTGTTAATTTGAAAGAGGCAGACGATACTTTTATAAACAGATGTATTAATGGTACGATGCAAACACAAGAGTTTTTAGTGTCTATTGTTGATAATTTGAAGCAGTTGTTTACTGGTCATGTAGGGGTTGACCAAATGATGGGACCAGTAGGGATTTCCCAAGTGGTGGCAAAGACGAATGGAATGGCTGAGTTTTTCGAAATGATGGCATTGATTTCTTTGTCTTTGGGAGTGACGAATTTACTTCCTATTCCAGCTTTAGATGGTGGAAAGATTTTGATTTTACTAATCGAAGCGGTTCGCAGAAAGCCAATGAAACAACAAACTGAGGTAAATATACAATTACTAGGTTTTGCTGTTTTGATTGCTCTTTCTTTGTATGTGACGTATCATGATGTTTTACGAATATTTTAAGGACAAAAAGACTAAGTTTTAAAAAATCAAAAATTAGTC
>CANRXN010000134.1 GCA_947643945.1 uncultured Clostridium sp. | reverse complement strand
GTAATAGAAAAAAAACATAAACTTAACAAAAATCAAGAAATATATTTCCGTAGCAAGATATAGAGAGATAAAAATTACTGGTAAAATCTTATATTTAAAAAGTAATTAAAGTATTATAAAATAATATTAATATATACCAGGAAAAAGGAAATAGTATAATTTGAAAGTAAAAGTTAGAAAGATGGAACCAAGGGCGTTAGTAAAATGTGCCTTTAGAGCGAAGTGAGAAAGGAATGGAATTCAAAATGAAAAAAACGTTAGTAGCAATTAAAAAAATAGGTACCAAAAAAATAGTTATATTTTTGATTATGGCAATATTAGTAGTTTTTTGTATGTATAAGGTAACTACAACCTATGAAAGAAATAAGCAAATAAAAAAGGATATGAAACAAATTGAAGAAATTATGGAAAAAGTGGCAGAACAAATTGAAAATGAAGAAGTAGGACAAAATGCTATTATTTCTTCTATGGAAGTGTCCAGTAGACAAACTGGTACAGAATCATTTGACGAAAACGATGAACCCGGAAATGACTCTTCAGCAGATAATGATATAGTTCGTTCATTTGATACCATATCCTATACCATAGATCACATTATGCAAATAAAAGATAATACAGATATAGAAGAACCAACAGAAGAAGCAGAAGAACAAAAACCAGAATACGATAAAGGTGGAATAATTGAAGTAAAAGCAGAATTACCAGAAGATTGTGCAAAAATAGTAAAATGGGAAACAGATTCCATAAAATGGGCTAAAAATATACAAATAACAGAAGATGGTAGAACTCTTACAGCACAATATGAAATGGAAAAAGAAACAGCAACAGTACCAGGAATAGTAGGATTACAATTTATGCTAAAAGTTTTAAATGCACCAAATGGAAAACAAATAACACCAACCTTTACAAGTAAACTAGTAGGAAACCAAGAAGGCGAAGAAAAAACATTACAACCTCAGCCAGTAACAGTAAGTGCAGCACCATCTTATAACATTCAACTTACTAAAAAAGAAGACTTGAATTACAAAGGACATTTTGACCCAGAAAAAGGAAACGAAGTACAAGAACCAACACAAAATAGTATATATGGTCGTATGCAAGGGTATGCCATAACACTACAACTATACAATACGGATAAAAATAAAAAACTAAAAGGAATTGAATTACCAAAAGGAGATATTACATTTGATATAAGTTTTAACACATTTAATGGAACAACAAACATATCACAAATGGCAGGATATACACCAATCCTATGGGAATATACAGAAAATGAACCATTTGAAACAGGAACCAAAGGAAATAATTTAATATGGAATGGAAATGAAGACACTAGTTATGGTCGTCAAATAGCACCATATAATACAGGGGGGAATAAAGACTCTTGTTATAATGGAGGAAGTTGGAACGTTCAAAGAGACAGTGCAAATCAAACATTATATCACGTTACCATAAAAAACTATAAATTTAAGGAAGAGGAATTTCAATTTCCAACCAAAAATGCAGAGGATACACAATCAATGCAAGATGCTTATGGAGAAAATGTAGGATGTTTTAGTGCAGGATATATACAAACAATCATGCAAATGCCTCAAGTAGTAGATAGTATAAAAAATGTAGGAATGCAAGTAAAAGTATCAAACTTAAAAGCGACATCTGTTAGTAATCAAAAAACAAAGGAAGACCAAAAAAGTGAAGACAATCTATCAACAGAAATTATTACATTGTATCCAGAAGGAAATTACAATAAAAGTAATTATTTTGGAAAGGGGGTATTTAGTAGCCAGCAAAATTTAGCTTCTTCCCTATCAGCAGGAAATGCTTGTGCTTCAATAGGACAAAGCGTATATGTAGTAGCAGGGGTACAAATGGGAAGCAATAATGACCAAAACATAAAATCAATCAATATATTACAAAAATTTGATGGCGAAACATTGGTAATACCAGAAGATTTAAATAGCACAAGTGGTAAAAAAGTAGGCTCAAAGGGTAATTTAAAAACATTATACGCTGCTAAACCTGATAAAACAGGATGGAAAGATGATAATGAAATGCAAGAAGCAAAAGAGCAAGACTTAATCTATTTTTCAAGTATGTTTGAATTAAAAGAATCAGGATACAAATGTATAGGGGTATTATTTGAAGATAGAAATGTAGAAGGAAAAGCAAATGATTCTTATTATTATGGTATCAGAACTTTTATCAACGAAGATGCCGAAATAGGAAAGGTATATCAAACGGTAAATGATGTAACTATTTGGAGAGAAAATACAGACTTTACTTGGGCAAACAAAAAATACACTTACAATGACAAAAATGGATTAGTTTATGAAGACCTAAATTATCCAGAGCCATTAGCAACAGAATACAATGGAAAAAATGCTAATACACCAAAATACATAAAAACGGAATATGAACCAAATGGACAAATAGAATTAGGAACTCATAATGGAATACGTTCGGGAAATTCTATTGTAATAAGAGGAGCAGATTTAGAAATCACAAAGACAAGTGATAAATCTAGCTATCATTTCGGACATTTTGGCATGGATGAAGATTTTAAAATCAATTATAAGCTTTCACCAAGTTTAATGAACAATGCAAAAGACAGTGACATAAAAGGAATTGCTATAAAAATAACGGATACGATACCAAAAGGATTAAAATATAACGAAGGAAGTTGTAATCAACAAGAGCCTGAAATAACAGTTAATAAAGATGGCAGTACTACACTAGTATGGTATATTTTCGGATGTAAGGTAAACCAAAGCATACCTGCCATTACCTATTCAGCAACGATAGAAGAAAATATATTAGCGGATAAAGCATATATTTCTTATGCAGAAATAGAAGAAATACTGAGCGAAGGAGAAAAGACAAAAATAGGACCACCTAAAGAAGAAAAAGCAAAAAGCCAAAATACAATTGATATAATAAGTACAGGGGATTATAGTTTCTATAAAATGACGACAACGCCTAAAATAGAGCCAAATGGTATCATACACTACAAAATATTTGCTTTTAATAATTATCCTGACTATGAGATGCAAAAATTTAGAGTATTGGATAAATTAGCGACAGATAAGAAAGCACCAATACAGCTACAAAAAGTAGAACTAAGCAAGAAAAATGTTAAAACCAATCAAACAGTAGATACTTCTAACTTAACGATTTTATCTGCCAATCAAGATACTTTACAAACAGTAGATTCTAATTCTTTTGGTGAAGATGGAGATTGGAAAGTCATTCCAGAAGGACAAGTTCTACCAGAAGGCACAATGTCATGGGGAATAGGGGTAAAAGGTACATTGGAAATGTATACTCAAATAGAAATAGATATATACCTAAAAACCCAAAATAATCAAGCAAACGATGTCTATGAAAGTTCTGCACAAATAAATTTTCCCAACGGGGCAGTAGAAACAGCTAAAACAAGAGTAGAAGTAATCAATAGAAAAATTACAGGTAACATTTGGGAAGACTATAACAGAAATGGAATCATGGAATATTTCGAAGAAAAGGTAAAAAATGTAGAAGTAGCATTATATGATTTCATGAATACGCAAATTGCTACTACAACAACAGATGAAAATGGAAAATACCAATTTGAAGGCATTGCAAAAGGAGAATATAAAGTAAAAATAATACCACCACAGGGATATTACATGACACAAAAGAAAGTCGGAATTGTAAATGTAATCAACAGTAAATTTAATCAAGCTAACAACACAACAGATATGATACAACTAGGAACGGATAATGAGTTACAAAACATAGAAAAAAATAATATAAATGCTGGTTTATATCGAGAAAGATATTTGCTACATGTGACCAACTATAGAGCAGAAAGCAACACAACCATAAGAAATGCAATTTATAATATATCTGGAAATGGTATTGGATTACAAGGACCAGAATTTAAAACTGATAAAAATGGACAATTTGAATTATATTTAGTACCAAATGAAACCTATATTATGAAACAAACTTATGTAAGTAGCTATGACTATATGTTA
>CANRXN010000133.1 GCA_947643945.1 uncultured Clostridium sp. | reverse complement strand
AATATGAAAAAAGAAGAATCATACAAGAAGAAGCAAAAAGGAGTGGACAAAAAATAGGACAAGAAATAGGACAAAAAAACAGCTTGCAAAAAGTAATTAGTAATATGTTAAAACTAAAAATGAATGACGAAACAATTTTAAATGTAACACAAATAAATGAAAAAGAACTGCAAAAAATAAAGCAAGAATTAAAGGTTTGTTAAGTACAAAATACCTAGGTAGATTAAAAACATAATAACAACAAAAAAAGGAGTAAGAATAACTCCTTTTTAAGCAAGCCAAATAATAAAAATCACATCAATTTTTCTAAAATCTGTACTGCATTGGTAGCAGCACCTTTTCTTAAATTATCAGCAACAACCCATAAATTCAAACCATTTTCCACACTAAAATCTCGTCTAATTCTGCCGAACAAAAACCTCATCATTTCCATTTGCTTTACTTGCTAAAGGATAATAATTTTTCTCTGGGTTATCAACTACTACAATGTTTTTAGCATTTTCTAAAAGCAAACGAATGTCATAGACATCAAAATCTTTTTCCAATGTTACATTAATTGACTCACCATGGCAATTAGCAACAGGAACTCTTACGCAAGTTGCTGTAATTGGTAAATCAGGACGATGTAAAATTTTTTTCGTTTCTTCTATCATTTTATATTCCTCTTTTGTATAACCATGATCCATAAAAACATCAATATGGGGAATACAATTATTATAAATTGAGCAAGGGAATTTTTTTAAATCTTTTCCAGTTGCTTTGCCTTCCAAATCCTCAATGCCAAATCGGCCGGCACCAGAAACAGCTTGATAGGTAGAATACACAATTCTTTTAATAGTATACTTGTTATCAATTACTTTCAAAGGAAGCATAGCTTGAATCGTAGAGCAATTAGGATTAGCAATAATTCCATTATGTAATAAAATATCCTCTGGATTTACTTCAGGAACTACTAATGGAACATCAGGGTGCATACGAAAATGGCTACTATTATCAATGACAACACAAGCCTTAGAAACCGCAATGGGAGCATATTTAGCAGAAACACTGCCACCAGCACAAAAAATAGCATAATCAAAATGCGTATCAAATGATTTTTCTGTTAATTCACAAATCGTGTAATCTTGCCCTAAAAATTTTATTTTGGAACCAGCAGATTTTTTTGAAGAAAATAAAGTATAAGAAACATGAGGAAAAGTTCTTTCTTCTAAAACGCGTAAAACTGTTCTTCCTACTAATCCGACTAGCACCAACAATAGCAATTTTATAATTTGATCTCATAAAAAAGACCTCCTAAAACAATTGAATTTTTATAAATTATGCGAAAGTTATAAGAATTGTTACAATTTGTAGTTTGGAAATAAGACGTTCAAATATTTGACGATTTTAAATATTGGCTATAAATTGTAACTAAAAATCTTAAAAAACTATTAAATTTTCCAAAAAAACATTGCATAAAATTAACAATAATAGTATAATAAAAAAAGAAGCATAATAAAATTAAGAAAAGAAACAAAAAAAGGAAGGTAAAAAAATGGATTATTTATATATACTAAGAGAAGCACTTGTATGGACCATAACAATATTTTGGCTATACCAAATCATGGTAAGTTTATGCTCATTAGTAAAAATCAAAGACAAACCATTAAAAGTAAGCAAAGACCACAAATTTATGGCAATCATACCAGCGCACAACGAAGAAGCAGTCGTTGGAAACTTAGTAGAAAGTCTAAAAAAACAAAACTATAACAAAGAACTATATGATATCTATGTCATAGCAGACAACTGTACAGACAACACAGCAAAAGTGGCAAAAGAAGCGGGAGCCATTGTATATGAAAGATTTAACAACGATGAAAAAACCAAAGGTTATGCCTTAGACTGGTTTTTACAACAAAAAATCGAAGAAAACGCTCCTTATGATGCCTTTTTTGTATTTGATGCTGACAATATCGTAGACAAAAACTTCATTAAAAACATGAATAAAAAACTATGCCAAGGAGAAGATGTTGTACAAGGTTACAGAGACATCAAAAATCCAACAGACAGTTGGATTACGGCAGGATATGCTATCTTTTATTGGACCATGCACAGATTTTATCATTTAGCAAGATACAACTTGGGATTATCACCATTACTAAACGGAACAGGCTTTATGGTAAGATTTGATGTTATCAAGCCAGAAGGAGGACTAAAAACCGTAACCTTAACAGAAGACATCGAATTTTCCCTAAAAAGAATTATCAAAGGAAAAAGACTTCGGTTGGGCAACCGATGCCATTTGTTATGACGAACAACCAGTAGGATTCAAACAAAGTTGGTCTCAAAGAAGCAGATGGACAGTAGGGCACATGCAATGTATCAAAGAATATACCAAGCAACTAGCCGTTGCTGCCAAAGAAAATAAAACCATGATGAACTTTGACGGATTTTTATACATTATAGGAAGCATTCCGATGTTTATTGCAACCTTAATCTTACTTGCAACAAACTTCTTAATGTATGCGGGAGACGGTATGACAGAAATGGAACTAGTAATCAACATTTTAAGATATTTAGTACCAACTTTCCTTTTACCAATTGGAACAGCCGTAATTGTAATGCTATTAGACAGAAGACCAATCAAACCAATGCTAAAAGGATTAGCATGTTATCCACTATTTATGGGATCCTGGTTACTAATCAACTTTAAATGTCTATTTAAAAGAGAAACCACCTGGGAAAAAATCGATCACGTAAGAAACATCAAGATTGGTGGAGAGGTAGAAGAAGAACAACCGGTACAAATTTTAGAAAAAGTTTAAAAAAAGCTTGCATTTCTACCAAAAATTGGGTATAATAAAGCAAGAAACATAAAAAACTAGCAAGAGTGGGAACAAATCCCACTCTTGATTAATTAAAGGTTGAAAAATAATTACAATTTAATTTTTTTCTAACCAGTTTGTGTCTTTCAGGGAAGGAATGTGATTAAGCATGGCAAGTATCGAAGAAAGAGTAGAAACGCTATTAAAACCAACCATCGAAAAAATAGGTTATGAACTTTATGACGTAGAATATGCCAAAGAAGGAAAAAACTTCTTTTTACGAATCTTTATCGACAAACCAGAAGGAATAGACCTAAACGATTGTGAAAAAGTAAATGATGCCATAAACGATATACTAGATGAAGCTGACTACATAAAAGAGCAATACTTTTTAGAAGTATCATCACCTGGCATTGAAAAAATTCTAAAAAAAGATAGGCATTTAGAACAAAATAAAGGCAAAGAAATAGGAATAAAGCTATTTCAAAAAGACGAAGAAGGAAAAAAAGAACACCAAGGAATTTTACAAAGCTTTGGGAAAGATAGTATTACGATTAGAGTGGAGGGCGAAGAGCGGAAAAACCACAAAAGAAATTGAGCGTAAAAACATAGCACAAATAAAAACAATATATCAATGGTAAAGGGAGGAATTAGAAAAAATGAAGAAAGAAGCAATTGATAACAAAGAATTAATTTTAGCATTGGAGGAATTAGAAAAAGAAAAAGGAATCCAAAAGGATTATTTATTAGAATCCATTGAAACAGCTTTAGTAACTGCTTACAAAAGAAACTTTGATTCTTTAGAAAATGTAAAAGTTAGCATGGATCAAAAAACAGGCGCTACCCATATATATTCTTTAAAACAAGTAGTAAAAAGAGTAATGGACAAAGAAACACAAATTAATGTAAAAGAAGCACAAAAAATTAATCCTGATTTCAAAGAAGGAGACACCGTAGAAACAGAAATTGTGCCAAGAGACTTTGGTAGAATTGCAGCCCAAACAGCAAAACAAGTAATTATCCAAAAATTAAGAGAAGCAGAAAGAGAAATTATCTACACAGAATTCAATGATAGAAAAGGCGAAATCGTATCAGGCTTAATACAAAAAGCAGATAGAAACATCGTGGTAATGGACTTAGGAAAACTAGAAGGCGTTATGCCTGCCAAAGGTAAGCGATGCCACTCCAAGCACAAAGGCCTGCGGGTTGCGGACCTTGGCGGCCG
>CANRXN010000132.1 GCA_947643945.1 uncultured Clostridium sp. | reverse complement strand
CATAACTTTTGTAACAGTAGCGGGACGTAGTTTTTCATGTGGGTTGTGTTCAAATAAAACTTGCCCTGTTGTTTGTTCGATTAAGATGGCTGAAGCTGATTCTAAGTTTAAAGTATTAGGCTCTTTTTTATTTTCTTCATTTTCTTCTGTTGAATTGGTAGCAAGTGTGCTGTTTGTTTCATTATTAGATACATTGTTGGCACTAACAGGAGTAGAAGTACTTGACCATACATAGGTGGTTTCTTCCGCAAAACAAGGCATAGCAAAAGAAAGAACAAGTAGCAGGCTAAGGAAAAAAGAAATTGATAATTTTAATTTTTGCATAATTATCCCTCCAATATAAAGGTATTCATGGAAAAATAAAATATACCAAAAGACATAACTTGAAAAAACAAGAAAATTATGGTAAACTAGAATAAGATAGATAAAAAAGGAAAAAGGAATGAAGTGAGTAATGAAATTAATTACGTTAATCAAGAAAAAAATACAAAAAGAAAAAATTTTAGAAGAAGTAAGTAAAGAAGAAATAACAGATAAAAAAACGAAGAAAACAAAAAAGAAAAGGACTATGAAGCAGAAACTATTTTTATGCTTGAAAATAGTAATATCATTTATTGTTATGATAATAACGTTTATCATATTATTTTTTAAGACAAATTTATTTCAAACTTATAAAGAACTATGGGTGCAAACTGCTATGACAACTATGAGTCACCAATATTTAGCAACGTGGTTTTTATCAGACGAAGAAATTGAAGAAATTATGAAAAAATTAGAGGTTGAAAATAACGAAAATTCAAATTCTTCTGGTGTTGTTATAAAGAAAAATGAAGGAGAAGTGACCGTAGAAAAAATAACAGGAACAGGGTATGTTGGCTATGTTATGATAGTACCAGATGCATCTAAAGTAAAATTAATTGATACGAGAATAGAAGATAGAGGATTAAAATTAAGAGAAATTGTAGAAAAATATAATGCAGTTGGAGCTATTAATGCAGGAGGGTATGTAGATCCACAGGGAAAAGGAATGGGAAATATATTATTAGATACCGTTATTATGAACAAAGAGTTAATAAACGGAGAAAGGGACACAAGTGCAAGTTTAATTGGATTAGACAAAAACGGAAGATTAATATTAGGAAGATATAATTATGAAGAGGCAATCCAGGCAGGGATTAAATATGATGTAAAATTTGGACCATATTTAATTGTAAATGGCAATAAGCAGATTCAAAATGCAAATTCAGGAGGGCTACATCCAAGAACAGCAATTGGACAAAGAAAAGATGGAACTATGATATTAGTGGTAATTGATGGAAGACAACCTCGGTTACAGCATAGGAACAAACCTTTTAGAATTGCAAAATATATTTGAAAGATATGGTGCTTACAATGCTGCTAATTTAGATGGAGGATATTCAACAGGAATGTGTTTTGAAGGTGAGTTGATAAGTAAGCCGTCTGAAATTCTAGGAGAGAGATATTTGCCAAATGCCTTTATTGTTGAAAAATAATATGATAAAATTAGGAGTAAGAAAATGAGCATAGATACAAAGGATAGAGATAATAAAAAAGCAGAAATTAGAAGAAAAAATTTAGATAGATTAATGACAGTTCAGAAAGTAGAAGAACCGCTAAAAAATCCTCCCAAAAGACAAACTAAAAAAGTTAAAAAGGAAAAAACACTAAAACATAAGATTTTTATTGTTTTAAAAGTACTTCTTATCTTAGCCTTTTTAGGATTAACGGCAATCTATTTGTTTTTTAAGACAGATTTATTTCAAGAATATAAAGAATTATGGGTACAAACAGCAATGACCACCATGAACCATCAATATTTAGCAACGTGGTTTTTAAGTGACGAAGAAATTGCAGAGATTATGAAAAAATTTGAAGTAGAGAATAATGAGAATTCAAATTCAAATGATATTATGGTAGTGGAAGTAGAAGAACCAAAAGAGCCTACCGTAGAAAAAATAAAGGGAAAAGGGTATGTTGGTTATGTTATGCAAATACCTGATGCTTCTAAAGTAAAACTAGTAGATGGAAGATTAAAATCAAGAGGTTCAAAACTAAGTGAAATCGTAAAAAAACATGATGCAATAGGAGGAATTAATGCAGGAGGCTTTGCAGACCCAGATGGAAAAGGGTCGGGAAATATCTTAAATGAAGCAGTTATTATGAATCAAAAATTATTGTATGGAAATAAAAAAACAAGATATAGTTTAATTGGTTTAAGTAAAGACAACAAATTAGTGTTAGGAAACTATAATTACCAAGAGGCAATTGATAGCGGAATTGATTCTGCAGTTGAATTTGGACCTTTTATTATTGTAAATGGTAACAAGCAAATTAAAAATGCGAATGCAGGAGGATTGCATCCTAGAATGGCAATAGGACAAAAACAAGATGGAACTTTTATTTTTGTTTGCATTGATGGAAGGCAACCACGGTTATAGTATAGGAACCAATCTTTTAGAATTACAAAACATATTTGAAAAGTATGATGCCTATAATGCTGCTAATTTGGATGGTGGATCTTCTGCTACTATGTATTTTGATGGCAAGGTGGTAAATAAAACGTCAACTCCAATAGGAGAACGATATTTGCCAAATGCTTTTATTGTAGAAAAATAAGAAAGTAACAGTAACCATTACTTAAGAGAAACTAAAGTAGTGGTTACTGTTGTATTATCAGTAGAAGCTAATATTTTAATATCATTTCCGTAAGTCATTTCTAAATTTTAAATCATAACTGCCATAAGCAACAGCGGCATCTTTTCCTTTCGCGATATAAGGAACGTAATTACTATGAGCATGTCTTTCGGTTACAACTAAAGTAGGAACGGCTAAAACCGCATTATATAACGTAGAACTAATTTGGCAATTTCCACCGCCTAAGCCTTTTTTCTTATTGCCATTTTTATCAAAAATATCAGCCTTTTGATACCCTTTACTAGTAGAAGATTGCCCTACTGTACCGCAAAAAGAAAAGGTAGCACCATTCGAAACAATGGTTCCATTTAAGGTGTTACAAGTAATGGAAATATTATTTTGACGAGCCCCGGTCATTGGAATAAATTTTAGTAGAAAAAGTTGAAATTTGTTCTTCTGTAACAGGTGGCGTTCCATTATTTTTTGCATCTGTAATTCCTTGCCTTTCTTCAGGCACATTATTTTGATTTTCATTTTCCTTGTCCCAAGTGTTATTATCTTCTTGGGATTCACTATTTTCAGAATTATTGGCAGAGGTACGGTTTGCTTCATAGTTGTTTGCTGGTCCAGAAGAAGTGTTATTTTGGAAGTAAAAGTAAATACCAACACCAATTATTACAATTACTAAAAAGGCTACGATTAGCCAAGTTTTTTTGTTCATTTTAAATCACCAAAGATAGTGTAACCAAAATCAAGCAAAATTATTGACTTTTTTAAAAAATAACAGTATAATTAATATGTATTATTTTTAAAAGGAGAAAAATCATGCTAAAAAGAAACTGGAAAAGAATTGGATTGTTAATCTTAATTATTGCTTGTATTTTTAATGTGATGGGAAAATTAATACACAAACTTTCACTTAATAAAGAAATGCTTTATTCAGCGGAATATATGTATGAAGAACAAAAAAGCCAAGAAAATCAAAAATAATACTTGAAAATTTGAAAAAAATATGTTATCATAAAAAACAGTCAAATTATTTTAACAAGAAAAAGAGGTGAACAAGCAAAATGAAAGAAGGAATCCATCCAAACTATAACCAAACAACAATTACCTGTGCATGTGGTAATGTTTTAGAAGTTGGTTCAACAAAAAAAGATTTAAAAGTAGACGTATGTTCAAAATGCCATCCATACTGGACAGGTAACTTAAGACAAGAAACTGTTGGTGGTAGAGCAGACAAATTTAAGAAAAAATATGGGCTTGCTTAAAAAAGCTAAACAAAAAAGACTGGATTTTTTGAATCAGCCTTTTTTATTTTTGCATTTTTTGAATATCTATATCTGTAATATAATCATATACATCTAATTTAATTTTCTTAT
>CANRXN010000131.1 GCA_947643945.1 uncultured Clostridium sp. | reverse complement strand
AAAAAAGGTTGAAACAAAATGCAAATTATGATATGTGTATAGATAACATGTTATTTAACTTATGGGAGGAACTAATTTGAAAAATATAATAGGAGTAAGATTTAAAAAACTAGGCAAAATCTATTTCTTCAATCCAAAAAGCTTGCGTGTACGAAAAGGTGACAAAGTAATCGTAGAAACAGCACAAGGGGAAGAATATGGAGAAGTCATGATACCAAACCGTTGGGTAGATGACGATAAAATTGTAGCACCCTTAAAAAAAGTATTAAGAATAGCAAATTACAGAGACCACAAACATTACGACCAATGTAGAAAAACAGAAAAAGAAGCCTTTGGTATTTGCCTAAAAAAAATAAAAGAACACAAATTAGACATGACATTAACCGATGTAGAATATAAATTTGACAACAGCAAAATTTTATTTTACTTTACAGCAGATGGAAGAATTGACTTTAGAGAACTAGTAAAAGACCTAGCAGCCATCTACAAAACCAGAATTGAGTTAAGACAAATAGGAGTAAGAGACGAAGTAAAAAGAATCGGTGGAAACGGAGTCTGTGGAAGAGAACTTTGTTGTTGTTCATTCCTAAGTGACTTTGAAAGTGTATCTATCAAAATGGCAAAAGAGCAAAACCTATCATTAAACCCAACCAAAATATCAGGAAACTGTGGCAGACTAATGTGTTGCCTAAAATACGAAAATGATGTCTATGAAGAAAAACTAGAAAGATTACCTAACATAGGAGCCATTGTAAAAACAGAAGATGGAGAAGGAGAAGTCGATGCCATCGAAACCCTAAAAGAACGAGTAAGAGTCAAAATAAAGGACAGCGAAGGAGATGGCTATTTTTACAAAAGATATGATGCGAAAGACATTAAAGTAATCAAAGATGCAATAGCAGAAAAAATTGACCAAGAAGAATTAGAAAACAAAAAAGAACTAGAAGAATTAGAAAGAAAAGATTAGGGATTAGGGGACGTTCCTTAAATCCCCATTGTAGGGATTAGGGGACGACCTTAGTTGTAGGTACTCCTTAAAATTTTCATAAAAGCAATTATAGGAGGTGAAAAAGATGGCATATAAAATTACAGATAAATGTATTTCTTGTGGAGCATGTGCGGCAGAATGTCCTGTTGGATGTATTTCACAAGGAGACGAAAAATTTGTTATAGACCAAGCAGCTTGTATTAGCTGTGGTACTTGCCAAGGGGTTTGCCCAGTGGAAGCACCAGAGGAAGAATAATTATAAAATAATGAAAAAGATTGTCCCGTAGTTATTTAAACTACGGGACAATCACGGAAAAGAGGAAAAAATGAGTGAGCAAGAATATGAAATTTATGATATAATAACAAAACAAAAAGTTGAGAAAAGCCAAGTAATACCAGGAAAAAGTTATATTATTAGTTACGCAAAAGACAAATGGAAAATAAGAAAAGTTATATTTAATGAAAATGGAGAAATTAAAAGTGAAGATTATATAAGGCTAGAAGATAAACAAGAAGCAGTTATAAAAACAATTATTAATATCTTAAAAACAAAAGGAAATACAGATATTGATATTAATTATAACAAAGCTATTAATATAGAAGGAATAGAAATTAGATTACCAATCTATAATGTTAAGTATAAAGATGAACAAGGAAAAACAAAAGAGAGAATGCTAGAATCACACTCATTAAAGGATATTCTTACATTTGATGAAAAAGGTAACAAGCATATTATAATTAAAGATGCTATTATTCAAGATACAACTATACAAATAGGAAATTCAGAGAAATATGATAGCAAAAATAATGCCAATTACCAAGAAACAATGAAACCAAAGGAATATGATAATCCTATTACTGTAAATTGGAGTAATGTAGAAATGGATAGTGATACTTTTATTTCTAAAGGAAATGTTATTTTTAATGTTAATAATGATGGAAAAACAGCTTCCTATGATTTAAGAACAAATGAAGGAGTAGGAGGATTAAAAGAATATATGGAGTCACAAAAGGAAGGAAAGAACTTAAGTTAAAGGAGTTTTTTAAAGTGGAAAATTTTGAAAATAATCAAGAACCAGAGCAACTACAACAGGAAGTAAAACCAACCAACAAAAAAGTAATTATTTTTAACTTCTTGTTAATCCTAGTTATTTTTATTGGGTTATTTATCTACATGGTAAAAGTAGATGGAATTGATAGCATCAAAGAATTATTACACCAAGTAGATTACAAATGGGTAGTAGCTCGGTTTAATTTGTTTAATCATTCATTGGCTTTGCGAGGCGAGTAATTTGCATACACCAATTAAGCAAATGTATCCCAATCAAACCTTCAAAAACTCATTTAAAGTATCTATGTTAGGGCAGTTATTTAATAACATCACGCCATTTTCTACAGGTGGACAGCCAATGCAAGCCTATGAACTAACCAAAACAGGAAAAAGAGTAAGTGACTCATTATCTGCTATGGCAATGAAATTTATCATAACGCAAACAGCCTTAGTCGTATCAACTATCATAGTAGTAACTTTCGAGTTTTCCTTTTTTAAGCAATTAATGCAAAACTATATATGGATTGCAATTGTAGGATTTACTGTTAACATTTTAGCCATTATAGTAGTTATCCTAGCAGGGATTAAAAAGAAAATGATAACCTTTTTTACGACGCCAATTATTAGATTATTAGGAAAAATTCATATATTTAAAGAACCAGAAGAAACCATTGGAAAACTAGACAAAAGCATTGACAACTTTAAAGAGCAATTTTTATTTATGAAATCAAACAAAAAAATGGTAATAAAAATGTTTTTAACAGCAGTATTACAAAGCTTTGCTTACTACTCTATTACCTATATGGTGTATCGTGCATTTGGAAACAGCGGTATAAGCTTTTTACAAATCATACCAATTCAAAGCTTTTTATTGCTAATCATGACCTTCATACCAACACCAGGTTCAGGATTAGGAGCAGAAGGGGGATTCTACCTGTTATTTAATACCATCTTCCAACAAGGAACTATTAATATGTCAATTCTATTTTGGAGAATTTATACCTTTTATTTGCCAATCATAGTAGGAGCATTATTTTTAATACCAACGAAAGGAAGAAAAAATCAAAGGAATAAAAGTTGACTTTTTAGACAAAATGATGTATTATATTAACATAAATTTGTAGAAAGAAGGAGAGGCAGAATGATAAGAATATTAGAAGAAATATTTGGGCTTCGGAAGGAAAGAGAAGAATTTACTCCTTCGGAAGAGAAAATTAGTGATAATCTATACCATGAAGGATATTATACTTCAAAAGGAGAATGGAGAATATCAGAAAAGTGCACAGCAGAATACAACATGGGAAATGATAGGCTTCAAGGAGGATGCGGGCACGAACAGCAAGTATCTGAGTATGATTTTGAGGGTACTTTGTACTATTGTTGGAAGTGTGAAGTATGTGGGATGTGGCATGGTATCTATGAAGGAAGAATTCCTGATGAAGTAAAACAAAGAATTAAGATAAGAGGGCAGCTGATAAAAAGTGGCAAGATTGTCAAACTCAAAGACTACAAAAAGAAAGCAAGGTGAGAACTTTGCTTTTTTAAACTGTTTTGCTAAAAAAACAATAATGATTTTATTTATAGATAAAAGGAGGAAAAAATGAATACATTAATTGTTGCAGGGGGAGAAATTAATAAAGAGCTTTTAAAAAATATGACAAAGAATATAAGCGGGCAAAACATCATAGCAGTTGATAAAGGATTAGAAAAATTAGACGAATTAAATATTGTACCAAATCATGTAGTAGGGGATTTTGACTCTGTTTCAAAAGAGATGTTACAACAATATCAAAAAAATCCAAAAGTTACTTTTCATACCTATAATCCTGAAAAAGATAATACAGATACAGATATAGCTATTCAGTTAGCCATCCAATTAAAGAGTTTAAATATTACTATTATAGGAGCATTAGGGAAAAGATTAGATCATAGTTTAGCCAATATCCATATTTTAAAACAGGCTTTAGAGGCTAAAATTCCCTGTCAAATAATTGACAAAT
>CANRXN010000130.1 GCA_947643945.1 uncultured Clostridium sp. | reverse complement strand
AGGTAATTCCTTTGATCCCTTTGTCTGTTACTAATAGGTTGCTTCCGTTTCCTATTATGGTGATGGGTATTTTTTTAGTGTTTGCCAGTTTTAGTGCTTCTTGTAATTCTTCTTTTGTTTTGATTTTTATGAGGCATTCTGCTGGACCTCCTATTTTAAAGGTGGTGTGATTTTTCATTGGTTCTTGATACCTAATTTTTTCTTTTTCGATTTTTAGGTTTTTTAATTGTTCCTCTAGTTCCAAGAATTTCACGCTCCTTTTTTCTTGCTTCATTTTATTCGTTTTTATGTTTTTTATTCTACTATAATTTTGTCAAAAAAGCAAGGTTTATGAAGAAGTTTTTGGTTGCTAAAATCGAAAAAGCCACTTGGTTAGTGGCTATAAATTGCTTTACAATTCAAATCATATTATTTATAGTGCTAATACTATGCGAAATGAATATGTAGTAGACCCTCCACTAGTTCTCCCAAAATAAAATAAACCTGTTGCCGTACTATTATTTTCTCCGCTACGCACTAGTAAAGGATAAGAACTATCTGTAAATGTAGAACCAGCTAAAAACCATGAAGTTGAACTATTAACTTTAGCAGACGTTTCGTATATGCCATCTCCTTTATATTTTTTAGCTTTTTCATAATCATCTACTTGTTCTCCTGTACCTTCATAAACCATTTTATATTCTGTGTTAGTGTTTCTTTCTTCCTCTGTTCCATATAAATCTCCTTTTTGCGTTCCTCCATTTTTTAATAAAGAAGAATTGTTTTTAATATTGGTATATGCTGCTACAAATTCCCAAGTTCCACCATTCATATCATAAACTCCCGTGGCATTAGCGGTTGTACTTTGTAGCTTGTTTGATGTATAAATTTTCGTCTTTATATTACTTCCACCTGTACAATAATTACCATCAACATTTTTTTCTACTTTTTTGCCATTTACCCCATATTTGCTATGTGCTAGATAAGCTGTCATTCCCCATTCACTGTGTTTTGCCATATGACTTTTTAAATTTTCCTTTTCTTCAAAGTTACTCTTTTGAGCTAATTTAAAAAATTCATTAACACTTTCTCCTTGTTGTAAACTTGGTACTCCCGGTTTTACTGTTAGTTTTTGTTTGGTTCCTGTTGCTTCAAACTTCCCAACCCACATTCCTTCTAGTTCTCCAAATCCCCCACCATTTTCGGCTTTTGAAGTAAAAGCTGGGTGTACTAACCATTGATTTTGAACATTATTAGTGTATGTTACTTTGCTTGGTTCTTCTACCAGTTCTCCTGTTTCTCCATTTAAAAAATTATTGTTTGTGTCTAAAAAAGCTATTTCTATTGTTCCTGTGTTAGCTGTATGATAGCCACTTGTTATTTTATAGGCATATCTTGGTATCCAAACAAACATACTACCGGTCTTTGGTTATTGCATTTGCCCATTTGTTTCCCTCTTGTTCTTCTCCTATATACCTAATCGGTATCATTTCTCCTTTTAATTTAGGCTCTTCAATTTTTGCTCCACTATAATCATACCAGTTGTTTGGTATTGTCTTACTTCCTCTCCATTCTTCTGGTGCTGTTCTAATTTGTTTTTCGATTGTTGTTTCTTTTTCTACTCCGTTTATGATTGCTTTTATAGTAATTGTATATACTCCAGAATCTATAATTCTATAACTTGCTATTCCTTCTCCTATAAGATTTGATTGTGGATTTACTGAATTTCCATTAGTATCTATTACTGTTATTTCGTTTACATCACTAGCCTGTTCAGCATTTATTACATCTACTGTAAGAATTAGTTTGTCATATATAATGTCTTGTTCTAATATTTCACCATTTTCTTGGTATAAATTAATTTCAACTTTGGGTCTGTCTCTTTTTCCAAAATCTAATATTTCTCCTGTCATAGCATCTATTGTTGCATCATATTTTCCTATTTGTACTACTATTTTATTCTTTTCTGTTGATAAAACTTTTCCCCCTAAATTCTTGATTTCATCTTGAAATTTGCTACTACTAAATTTCCCATCTTCTCCATAACTGGCTAAGATTGCAAGTTTGATTTTTTCTAATTCTTCTGCTTTTTCGCTTTCTTCTCTTGCTACTTCTGTCTTCCCGAAGTATTCCATTTTCTCCTGTTAAGGTAGCAATTGTTATGCCTGCTAAGATTAATAAAATAATAATGGTTATGACTAAAGCAATTAATGTAATTCCTTTTATATTTTTCATACTATTCCCTGCTTTCTTTTGTTACTTTATTATTTACTTTTTTCTTGATTGTATTCTTGTTTTTCCTTTGGCATTGTATCAAAAACGCATATGCTTGTCAACTTGTTAACGTTTTCCAGAAAAAGAATATTGCTTTTCAAATTTTTCTTCATAACTTTAATTTTTTTATCATATATTTATACTATTATCAGTAAAAAGAGGAGTATTATGATTGCTAAACCAAGTATCTATGTTATAAAATTAAAAAGAAATTTACTACCCTTACTATTTTTAGGCTTCACTTTTTGCCTATTAATCTTTTCCAAGAGCAATCTACCTGCCATCAAATCTCGGACTATCCCTTTGGGCAAATTCTGTAGTACCATCACTTTTCCCTTTTTTTGTGGCAACAGAGTTATTAATGCACACCAATGTTGTTACTTTTCTAGGTCGCTTCTTAAATCGTTACATGAAACCTATTTTCAACGTTTCTGGAGAAGGTGCTTTTGCTTTTGTTATGGGAATGATTAGTGGCTATCCAGTAGGTGCTAAAATTGCAAGTAACTTTAGACAAAATAATATTTGTAGTAAAGAAGAATGCGAAAGACTACTTGCCTTTACCAACAATTCTGGTCCTTTGTTTATTATTGGAACTGTTGGAATTTTGATGTTTAAAAATACTACCATTGGGATTTTACTATTTATTACACATATCCTTGCATGCCTTACGGTTGGCTTTTTATTCCGTTATTGGAAACGAAATAAAAAAAGTTCTTCTTCTTTTTTTGGAACCTCAGCTTTTAAACAAGATAAAAAAACCGTAACCTTTTCTAATTTAGGAGAAATTTTAGCACAAAGTATTACTAGTAGTATTTCTACTATCTTATTAATTGGTGGCTTTATGGTGATTTTCTCTAGCATCATTTCTATTTTTAAAGCTAGCCGGGTTATTACACAGCTTTACCTTGTGTTTAGCACCTATTTTTGAACTTTTAAAAATAGACACTAGCTTTATTGGAGGAATTCTATCTGGACTTTTAGAAATTACCAATGGTATTCATGCAATTTCTTCTGTAGCTTGTAAAAAACTTTCCTTTAATATTATTTTTACTGCTTTTTTACTTGGTTTTGGTGGTATTTCGATTTTCCTTCAAGTTTGGAGTATCACCTCTAAAACAGACTTATCCATCAAGCCTTATGTTTATGGAAAGTTACTACATGGCTTAATTGCTAGCTTTTACACCTATGTATTTATACAAGTTTTTCCGTTTTTTAATTTTGATTTATAAAACAAAACGATGTTTTTTGGGACGGGGTCAAAAAATATCGCTAAGGAGTTGATTTTTATGGAACGTGATTTTAATAATGGCTATGTGCCATCTTTTATGGATTATAATATGCCACCACCTGGTATGGATATGAATGAGATGATGCTACAATACGAGCAGGCATATAGCTACTATCGTTATTTATGTATGCAAATGGATTATAAGATTAAGTGCAAAGAATATGAAAAGTTGTGTTCTAGTTCTTCTAATTCTAATGAAAGGTCAAATAGAAGGGTAGAATAAAAAGTCAAAAAAATTATACATATTTAAAAAATATGTATAATTTTTTTATTATTTCTTATTTTACGAAAAAGTATGCAAGCACAACAATTCCTAAAACGATTCTATAATAGCCAAATGGTTTAAAGTCATGTTTTTTAATATAATTCATTAAAAATTTTATAACCAGTACGGATACTAAAAATGACACTATCATTCCTACTAGTAAAATAATTAGTTCTGTTCCAGTAAAGGCAAATCCAAATTTAACTAGTGTTAATAAGCTTGCTCCTAACAGGGTAGGAATAGCTAAATAGAATGTAAATTCTGC
>CANRXN010000129.1 GCA_947643945.1 uncultured Clostridium sp. | reverse complement strand
ACATAAAAAAGTAAATATCCATCCTTATATACCACAAAAAATCCTTTTTCCTAGCAAGTTTATAACAACTTTAAGCTATAAAAAAGGATTTTTCTTCCTGTGCAAATTTTAAGTTTTTAGATTTAAATGTTCCAGAAATTTAAGTATACTTTTCCCAGACAGTAGAAAGCATTGGAAAGCTCCTCTATCAACTTGGGAATCATGCCTTTTTTTCTTTTAATTGTTCTTTTAAAACCTCTTTAAAATTAGCAATTTCGTAAAAGGCTTTTTTAGTGTTTTCATCTTTGAAATTGGTTCTTAAGTCAACTACCGTTTGTTTTTTCTTACTGGTTTTTGGAATATAAAAACTTAGAATGAAATCATAAGCTTTGCAAAAATGGTTAAGATGGTAATTATCATAAATACAGTCTATCTTATCTTGAATCTTATGAATCTTTTTCATGACACTAATTAATGTTTTTCTATATAGTCTTTAAATTCAACTTTGTTTCGATTTTGATTCAATATTTTTATTAAATATTTGTTTTCTTTGGTTATTAAACAATAATTTAAGTCTTCCATTCCGGTTTCTATTGTCTTGTATTTTATGTATTTCCCTAATTGATATTTTTTACAAAGTTCTTTGTTTATTTCTTCTAACCCGAATATTATTTCTTGTTTTTGTTCCATTTCTCCCCCATTCACTAATTGCTAACTCCCACATACCTCCCTTTAGGAAACACCAATCTTACTTCTGTTTCCTCGTCTTGAACAGAATTTAACTCAATTGCTATTCCCAGCTTATTACATAGTCATGTGAATTTAAACTTACTTTTTCTTGGATCAATATATTCTTATTCTTTTTAATCGATTCATTTACCATATCTTTTAATAAGCTTTTTTTGATATAATAATCCTTTTCGGCTACTATTGGTAATTTAAAGTGATTTGCTTTTTGTTACCTTAACATGTAGCCTTGCCCTCTTTTTGTTTCTAATAGTTCTTTTAAATTTAACTCGTCTAATTTACTTCTTAATCTTGTGATATTTACGGTTAAAGTGTTGTCGTCAATAAAGCTTTCACTTTCCCATAAACGTTCCATAATCTCTTCTCTTGATACAATTTTTTCTCGATTTTGTACTAGATATTTTAAAATTCTAAATTCGTTCTTGGTTAGTTCAATTTCTTTATCGTCTTTTTGAAGTGTACTTTTACTACTGTTTAAGATAAATTCTTTACAATCTATTTTGTCTAGATTTCTTCCTTCCATACTGGTTCTTCGTAATAAAGATGCAATTTTAGCAAGCAAGATTTGAAGATTGAATGGCTTAGTGATGTAATGGTCTGCCCCGTAGTTTAAACATAATAGCTCGTCCAATTCGCTGTTTCTACTTGTTACTATGATAATTGGCATGTTCGATTGCTTTCTTATTTCTTTGCAAATGTATTCTCCATCTGCATTTGGTAAGTTGATGTCTAGTAATAACAAGTCTGGCTTTTTCATTAAAATGTCTTGAAGCGTGTTGTCAAATTTTTTTAGGTTATCTACTTGATAGCCATTGTTATTTAAAAAGATTTCTAGTTCGTTTCTTAATTTTTCATCGTCTTCTACCACTACTATTTTTTTCATGCTTGCCTCCTTTTTATTTATATTCTTTTAAATATCCTTTATAGATTTCCTTTAGGTCTTTCATTTGTTTAAAATCCTCTGGCTTAACCACTTCTGGCAAATTATTTTGAATTCTAGCTTCGTCCAATACATATTTAACAAATTCAGCACAATAAAAAGCTTTTTTCCACTTGATTTTTTTACGAAATCCTGCTGCAAATAACCCTAATATATTAAAAGTATAATTCTCTTTTTCTATTTGTTGGATAGTGTTTTTTATGACATCATATTGTTCTTTGGTTATGGATAATTCATATACCCTCGTTTTCGTTAAATAAAATCTTTTAAAAGTTCCATCATCAATATACTCATGTACAAATCCTGCCCAAATAGGATTGTATGGATGTAGCCTTCCGAAGCTATACATTTGCTTTAATTCTCGGTCTAAAGCAATTGAAACATGAGAAAATTCATCTTTTGTATAGTTCTTTATTAATTTCGATAAGTTAGTTCCAGTATGGGTTAATATGATATATATTTTTTCCATTTCTTAAGTACTCTCCTTTGTATTTTACACTTCTAATTCTAATGCTTTTTTGGGACAGAAGTTAGCACATTTCCCACATCTAATACATTTATCATAATCAATTTTTGGTAATCCAAATCCTTCTTGTGATAAGGCTCCTACTGGGCATATTTTTACAGCTGGACATTTGTGGTCTTGTGGACATCTGCTTTCTATGATTCTTAATTTTTTTTCCATTTTTACTCCTCCTTTTATTTGCTATATTTAATTTTAATATTTTTCTTGATTAAATATTACTTACATTTCTTTTTTCTTATACAATCTATAAGAAATTTTATAAGAAATAAAATAGATAATGGCTGTAGCAACCAATAGAATAATTGGTATTACCTTAAACACAGCATCTACCATTAGGCTATCTAACAGATTAAATCCATATTTTTCGCCTAACCAAACAATACCACCTAGAAAAAATGCTACTACTGCTATCGCAATAAAAATTTGAATTCTTCCCTTTTCTGCACCATATTTATAAATGAATGGAACTTGAATGGATTCTACAATTCCTATACCAAATATGCTCCCAATTGCTAATTCTATCAATTCTAAAAAATTAGGTTGCTCTCCTGCTGTTACAAGTTCTAAAATACTGCTTGCTATTACCCCTAAGATAGAACCTAAGATGGTACTTATTATTACTAATAGGTATTTGCCTAACACGACCTCTTTTTTGGTTAGTGGCAAAGTTAAAATATATTTATCCGCTTTTGCCATTTCGTCATAGCTAAAAGTTGCTATACTAAACATGCCTAGTCCTAATGTTAGCATAACGGTTAGTAAGTTTCTACTATTTTCTTGCGCTATGGAAGTTGCTACAAATACAAAAATAAATACGATTAGCGTTTTTTTATAGCTTTTTAATTGTAATAAATCTTTTATAATTAATCCTTTTATTTTATTCAAAATTTATCCTTCCCTTCTTTTTTATATTCTAGGAAAATTATCGCTATTAGATAATTGAAATAATCTTAGTTCTCCCCTTTGATGTAGATTAGCATAATGTCTTCAATCGTAGGTTTATCAATAATTTCCATATCATATTTTTTCTTAAATTCGCTCTTGTTTTCTACTAGAATATCATATTCGTATCGATTTTTCTTATATTTTATAAAATCCTTTTTTCCTATTTTTTCAAATTCTTTTTGCGTACATTTTACAATGCCGTAATCGTCCATTAGCTCGTCTCTTGTTTTGCTTAACACAATTTCGCCTTCATTAATAAAGGTAATGTAGTCAGCAATGTGTTCTAAGTCTGTGGTGATATGACTTGATAGAAAAATGGAATTTTCTTCGTCTTGAATAAAGTCTTGGAAAATGTCTAAAATTTCATTTCTAGCAACTGGATCCAGGCCTGAGGTTGGCTCGTCTAAGATTAGTAGTTTAGGATGATGAGATATGGCTGTTGCAATTTTTAGTTTCATTTTCATTCCACTTGAAAATTCTTTGGCTATTTTGTTTTTGGGAAGCTTGAATTTTTCGATATAACTAAAGTACAAGTCTTCGTCCCAATTTTGGTAAAAGTTTTTCATGATTTTGTTAATATCGGTTGGATTTAAGTATTCACTTAAAAAACTGTCATCTAATACTACTCCTATTTGCTCTTTTATTTCTTTTTCGTTTGCTTGATAATCTTTTCCAAATATTTTGATTTCGCCTTGGTCTTTTGTTATGATATTCAAAATTGCTTTTATGGTGGTGGATTTTCCGGCTCCATTTTCGCCAATGATTCCCATGATGGTTCCTTTTTGTAATTCTAAATTGATGTTTTTTAAAGCAAAATTTTCGTATTTTTTGCTTAAATTTTTTATTTCTAATACGTTTTCCATTTTTAATTTCCTTTCTTTCTATTCTTCGTATAAGTAGTCTAGTAACTCGTTTAGTTGCTTTTTACTTATGTTTGTAATTTTAGCAATCCCGTACAATTTCTTCTAGCAACCTCT
>CANRXN010000128.1 GCA_947643945.1 uncultured Clostridium sp. | reverse complement strand
TGAGGGAATGTCTAACTTAAATTTAAAAGGTATATGGATACCAATAGAAATATTAACAGCTGAAAAATTAAGAGACAAAGAAAAAATAATATATGCAATAATTTTATATTTAAGCAAAGAAAACAATTATTGCTATTTAACAAATAAAACCATAAGTGAGTTACTAAATGTATCAAAGGTGATTTTAGATTGCATTATTTTTTAAAAAACTCTTGCAAAAACCAAAAAATATGATATAATAATAAATAATAAAAAAAAGAGAAAAACAATAACAAGGACAAGATAAATAATAAAATATCTTAAAAAGAGAGCCAAAGGTAGCTGAAAATTTGGTAAGTAAAAATTATTTATTATCACCTTAGTTGGTTGCCAAACTAAAAATGAAATCGGTGAGATTTAAAAGTAAGTTTAGTCGTAAACCCTGCGTTAAAGGGAAAAGAAGAGAGTAAATAAAAGATGCTTTTTGGGACTTAGGGTCAAAAAAGCACAACAATAATAATAAATTTACTAAAATAGGTGGTACCGCGGAAATATAAGCTATTTCGTCCTAAATATTATAAGGATTGAAATAGCTTATTTTTTTTAAAACAAATGAAAAGCAACACCTTGCGTCGTTAAACTGCATAAAATTTTTCTTCAACATACCAAAAGTATAGTTTCAAAAAAATTTATTGGTTTGCCGAGCAATCTGTCACTTTTGATTCATTTTAAGAATTAGAAATGTAAAGGAGGAAAAGAAAGATGAGAGAATTAAAACTAAAAAGAGTGTACAAACACTTCAAAGGAGACTATTACTTAGTAGAGGATATAGCATATCATAGTGAAACAAAGGAAAAAATGGTAATCTATAGACATTTATATGGAGATGGTTCACTATGTGTTAGACCATTAGATATGTTCTTAGAAGAAGTAGACCACGAAAAATACCCAAACGTAGAGCAAAAATACAGATTTGAACTACAAGAAATCGAAAGCAAAAACAAATAAAGAAAAGGGGGATTAGGGGGACGTTGCATAAAAAAAAAAAAAAAAGGGTTTTTATTTAAGAATCCCTAAAACGGGGATTTTAAGGAACGTCCCCCTAATCCCTGATAAAAGAAGGAGGAAGGAAAGATGTATAAAAAGCCAGAGCTAAAAAATGGATTTGTAGGAATGGAAAAAGAGGTGGCAAAAACTTGGAAAGAAAAAGATATTATAAACAAGAATTTTGCTATGAATGAAGGAAAAAGATATTTTACCTTTTATGATGGACCACCTACTGCTAATGGAAAGCCACATGTTGGACATATTGAAACAAGAGTTATGAAGGATATTATTCCTAGATATAAGGTTATGAAGGGATACAAGGTGATTCGTAAGGCTGGTTGGGATACCCATGGGCTTCCTGTGGAATTGGAAATTGAGAAAAAGCTTGGAATTTCAGGAAAAGAACAAATTGAAGAATATGGGGTAGAAAAGTTTGTTAAAGAATGTAAAGAAAGTGTGTTTACCTATGTTTCTATGTGGGAAGAAATGACCAACAAAGTAGGTTTTTGGGTTGATATGGAACACCCATATGTTACCTATCACAATGAATATATTGAGTCTGTATGGTGGGCATTAAAACAAATGTGGGAAAAAGGCTTACTATATGAAGGACATAAGGTTATGCCATATTGTCCAAGATGTGGAACCGCTTTATCTTCACACGAAGTAGCACAAGGTTATAAAGATGTAAAAGATTTAACTTGTATTGCTAAATTTAAGGTTGTGAGCGAAGATAAGTACATTTTAGCATGGACAACAACACCATGGACTTTGCCATCTAACTTAGCACTTTGTGTGAATAAATCTTATGACTATGTAGAAGTAAAAGCCAATATTGGAACAGAGGAAGAGCCACAATACGAAAACTATATTTTAGCAAAAGATTTGCTTGAAGCTGTTTTAAAAGAAACCCCTTATGAAGTGGTAAAAACCTTCAAAGGAGAAGAACTACTTGGTACCAAATATGAAAGATTAATGCCATGGGGAGAAGTGGATGGAAAAGCTTTTGAAGTAATTCATGGTGACTATGTTAACTTAGAAGATGGTACTGGCATCGTTCACATTGCACCAGCCTATGGAGAGGACGATAGCTTGGTTTCAAAACAAAATGGAATTACCTTTATCAATTTAGTAGACAAAGCTGGAAAATTTGTAAGCGAAGTAGAGCCATGGGCTGGCAGATTTGTAAGAGATTGCAACGAAGATATTTGCAAATGGTTAAAAGAACAAAATAAATTATTTAGCAAAGAAAAACACTTACACTCTTATCCACATTGTTGGAGATGTGACACACCACTTCTTTACTATCCAAAAGAAAGCTGGTTTGTTGCAATGAGCAAACTAAGAGACGAATTAGTGGCTAACAACAATAAAGTAAATTGGTATCCAGACACCATAAGAACAGGAAGATTTGGGAAATTCTTAGAAAACGTAATTGATTGGGGAATTTCAAGAGACAGATATTGGGGAACGCCACTTCCCGTATGGACTTGTGAAGACGAAAACTGTCACCACCAAGAATGTATTGGTTCTATCCAAGAACTAAAAGAAAAAGGAATCGAAGTACCAGAAGATATAGAGCTTCACAAGCCATATATTGATAAGGTAGACTTAAAATGTCCAAAATGTGGTAAGAAAATGCACAGAGCCAAAGAAGTAATTGACTGTTGGTTTGACTCTGGTTCTATGCCTTTTGCCCAATGGCATTACCCATTTGAAAACAAAGAAATGTTTGACAATAACTTCCCAGCAGGCTTTATTAGTGAGGCAGTTGACCAAACTAGAGGATGGTTCTATACCTTAACAGCAATTGGAACCGCTCTATTTGGAAGAACACCATTTGAAAATTGTATTGTATTAGGTCATGTATTAGACGAAAAAGGACAAAAGATGTCTAAATCCAAAGGAAATGGTGTAGACCCAATGGAACTATTAGATACCGTTGGTGCAGATGCAACTAGATGGCATTTTTACACTTGTAGCGCACCATGGCTTCCAACAAGATTGGGGTTAAACAATGTACAGGAAACCCAAAGAGGCTTCTTAAGCACCTTATGGAATGTATATTCTTTCTATGTGCTATATGCAGAAATTGACCAATTTAATCCATTGCAATATGGCGATTTTAAACCAAGCAATATCATGGATAAATGGATTATTTCAAAATTAAATACTGTCGTTAAAGAAGTAGATAGCAAATTAGAACAATATGACATTACGTCTGCTGCTATCTTAATTGAAAATTTTACAGACGAACTTTCAAATTGGTATGTACGTAGAAATAGAGAAAGATTTTGGGCGCAAGAATTAAATGACGAAAAAATTGGAGCATATTGCACTTTATATCGAGTGCTAACAACGTTAGTAAAAATTGCAGCACCATTTGTGCCATTCATGTCAGACGAAATTTATCAAAATCTAGTAGTTGGTTTAGATTGTAAACAACCGGAAAGTGTCCATTTGTGCTTATGGCCAGAGGTTAAGGAAAATGAAATAGACCAAAAACTAGAAGAGGAAATGGGCTTAGCATACAAAATTGTAAAATTAGGACGTGGCGCAAGAAATGTAGCTAATATCAAAAACAGACAACCATTATCCAAAATGTTAATTTCGATTGACACTTTACCAGCCTATTATGCGGATATTGTAAAAGAAGAATTAAATGTAAAAGAAATTGACTTAGGGGCAGAAATGTCAAACTATGTAAATTTTGAAATTAAGCCAAACCTACCTGTGTTAGGAAAAGAATATGGTAAGTTAATTCCAAAAATCAAGCAAGCAATAGCTAATAAAAATCAAATGGATTTAGCCAATACCGTTAAAAATGGTGGGGTAGAATACATTGAGATTGAGGATACTGGAATTGCGTTAAATGCTGATAATTTATTAGTTACTATGCAAGGAAAAGAAGGCTTTGCTTTTAGTGGAGAAGGCGAAATAGGTGTTGTGTTAGATACTACGATTACGCCAGAATTAAAAGAAGAAGGTTTTGTTAGAGAAATTTTATCTAAAGTACAAAATATGAGAAAAGACAAAGGTTTCCAAGTATTAGATAATATCAACCTTTATGTAGCAGGAAACAGTATGCTAGAAGAAGTTATCCA
>CANRXN010000127.1 GCA_947643945.1 uncultured Clostridium sp. | reverse complement strand
ACGAAATAGAACAAATCAAAAAAATAAGAAAACCAATTATAGAATGGTATCAAAAAAACAAAAAGCCATTGCCTTGGCGAAAAGAAAAAAATCCTTATCACATTTGGCTTGCCGAGATTATGTTACAGCAAACAAGAATAGAAGCAGTAAAACAATACTATAAGAGATTTTTAGAACAAGTACCAACCATAAAAGATTTAGCAAACATAGAAGAAGAAAAACTACTAAAATTGTGGGAAGGATTAGGCTATTACAACCGTGCAAGAAACTTAAAAAAGGCAGCAGAAGAAATCCAAAAAAAATATAAAGGACAAATGCCAAGAACCTATCAAGAACTGATACAATTACCAGGAATAGGGCAATACACAGCAGGAGCAATAAGTTCTATTGCTTACAACCAGCCTGTGCCAGCAGTAGACGGAAATGTACTTCGTGTACTAAGTAGAGTAGTTGGTAGTAAAAAAGATGTATTAGAAAGTAAAACCAAAAAAGAATTTACTAAAAACCTAAAAGAAATTATGCCAAAACAAGCAGGCGATTTTAATGAAGGGCTGATGGAATTAGGAGAAACAATCTGTATTCCTAATGGGGAACCAATGTGCTTAAAATGTCCATTGCAAGAGTTTTGCGTAGCAAAAAAGGAAGGATTAACAGCAAGTATTCCAGTTCGTAATCAAAAAATGAAAAGAAAAAAAGAGGACATAACCGTATTTTTATTAGAATTTGAAGGACAAATTGCGATTCGAAAAAGAAGCAAAACAGGGTTACTTGCTAATATGTATGAATTTCCTAATGTGCCTAAAAAAATAAAACTAGAGGAAATAAAAAACATATTACAAGACTGGGAAGTGTTTGATAGCAAGACAGAAAAAGTAGGGAGTCACCATCATGTTTTTTCTCATGTTGAGTGGGATATGATAGGTTATAAAATACAAGTTACTAACAAAAGTCAGGAATTTATCTGGAAAAGTAAAGAAGAGATTCTAAAAAGGTATGCGATTCCGGGGGCATTTATGCCATTTTTAGGGAAAATGTAGGAAATAAAAAGTTGTATTTTTAATAACAATAGTGTATAATAAGTAATGGAATAGAAACGGAGTGGTATCGAAGTGGTCATAACGAGCTACACTGGAACTGTAGTAGTCGCTGTGAAGCGGCCCGTGGGTTCGAATCCCACTCACTCCGCCATTTTTATATATTCATTATTTAATTACATTCCTTCTTAAAGGCAAATCCCAGTTGTATTTTTTTCAACTATTACTTAAGGAATTTAAAATCCAATTAATTACTTCATTTTTAATCATAAAATATTCTTTTTCGCTAAATTGCATATTAGAAATACAATACTTTTTATTCATAATATGGCTACAAAAAAGGCATTCATGTAGATTATTGCAATCTTGAATAAAAAACGAATTACTAATCGTATTAGAACAAATTACATTATAACTATTGCTACAAGAATTAGAATCGTCCACACGCAAACAAAAGCCAGAAGTAGCCGTTCTTTGCGAAGCAATAGTAAACTCGCAAGAAGCGAGACCATCACAAAAAACAACGTTTTTGCACGCACGGCAATCAGCACAATGAAAAGCATTTTCACATTTATACATAGGGTCACATTGTGAAACATTAATACAATCATAAACTCTTTCAGTTGTAGTATAATTAATTTTTTTCCAAAGATCAATAATATCTTTTAAATTATGAACTTCTTGTTTTGGTTGCATCCAGCCTTTTTGTTTGTCATAGGCTCTCATATTATCTTGTGTAATAAAAGAATTGCCATGTAAAATTTCAGTCCAAGTTTCTTCCCCTGTTAAGCCATCCATAACTTTTTTGGGAAGTTTTATATCAAAGGCGAATTTAGAAAAGATGGTATCTAAAGGAAACGGATTAGGCTTTCCAAATATCATTTTAAAAGTTTGATTTACAATACCCAGTGCTTGCTTACTATCCATGATTTTCCACCTGCTTTCTACCAGTAGATTGAGAACGCATCAAAGACATAAGAGAATCCATAGAATCTCCAATTTGGAAGGATAATTTATTTTGAGGTTCGTCTTCTGTTACAGGTTTAAATTCTTTTAGTAATGGGTCAGTTCTTAATATTTGATTCATTCGTCTTCTTGGTACTGGTATAAAGTCTAAAGTTTTTGCTTTAAAAGCAGGAAGCGGAACACTATTACTACTAACACGCACAATGCATTCGCGATTTTTTAGCTCGGTTAGCATTTTTAATTTAATGCGGTAAGAATTTCTAACAGCTACATTCATATGCATATTATTTTCTAATACCATAGCATCAGACTTAGAAACACGAAACACATAAAAGTTAGAAACATTGGCAAAAATAGCACTTCGTAATTCTTCACTAATTTGTGTGAAATATTGTTGTATTAAAACCAAAGAAAGATTGTATTTTCGTGCTTCTGCTAAAAATCTACTTAAAATGGGATTTTCAATCAAAGAAACCTCATCAATTACTAAAATAATGTGTTCTTCATAAGTATAGGACTGGATTAGTTCTAGTAATTGTTGCATGATAAGCCCTGAGATTGTTTTTGTTACTTTTTGTCCTAAAATTGCTTGATCAAGAGAAAAGATAGTAAGAAAATGATTGTGAATCATATCTTTTACCTGTGGCTTTTGTCCTTCTTTTTGAAAGGCAGGAAGTAGTTCCATCTCATCAATAAAAGAGATAATAGGAGAAATAGCCTCTTGATAAGAGTTGGTTTTTAATTCATTAAAATCGGTTAAAAAGAAATTGATAATTGTTTCTGGCAACTGAGCTTTATATTGATTAATTAAAGAATTTCGATATTCCATTTCTAAAATCAATTTCTTTAAATTGCTAAAAGTTAAACAATTGGTTTCCATCAATAAATGAATACTATGTCTTAAAACTCTTTCTAACCTAGAATTATATTGGTCAGCCATCAAGGTTTGAAAAAGTGTTAAAATTAATTCAACAGAAGACAAAATATCCTTTTTTGGTGAATTCATAAATAAATCGCAACAAGTGTCAAGACTTTTAAAATCAATTACTTTGGTACTATCTAAACCACCAATTTCTTTTTCTAAGCTACTATGTGGGTCAATGACTACTACTTTGTAATTAGTAGAAAAAGATACTTCATGATTGGTATTAGCAATAATTGAACTTGCTAATTTAGACTTTCCTGTACCACTAGAACCGATAATGATAGAATGATTGGCAAAGTCAAAAGTATCTTGTGATAAATAAAAGTCTTCTGCTAAATAAGGGAAGGTATCAATTTTCAAGATGCTATTATGTTTTTCGCTTCTTAAAAGTGGTAAGGCTTTTTGGATATCTAGGTATTCGTTTTCATATTTACGATAAAAAAAGCGACTGTAAATAGAAAAATTAATACTAAATAAGTAATGAGGAATAACAAATAAAGCTTTTCTTTCTAACCATTTTTTTCGATAGGCTTTTTCAAAGAAAAGACGAGTTCTGGTAAAGAAGTGGCTTTTTCGATAGCTAAAAACCGTCATTTTAACAAGTTTTAGTTCTTGTTTATAAGAAGCTTCTGTTTTATCAAAAATATCTAATACATTTTTTTCTTTATTGGTCAAAATAAAAGGTCTTCCTTTGGTACTAGCAGACCCTAGTAAATCTTTTTCTGTGATATCTAATTTTCGTATCATAAAATCACCCAAAGAATTAATAATAGGTGGCAAAATACGAGAAGTTTGACAAAAGAAATGTACTTCATTTAAATCTATTTTTGCATACATAGACCATGGTTTAAAAAGACCATTTAATTTAGAAATGGCGTTTAATAAATCAAGCCATGCTTTTGGTTCTATGTTTTCATCGGTTAAAATAATTTCGAATAAGAATTTTTCTTGCATAATTCATTCATTCCTTTCCTAGGCACAAAATATATTGTTATTATTGTATCAAAAGTTAAGAAAAACCAACTGACTTTTTGGCAAAGAAAAAAGTCAGTTGGTAGTTAGTCTTCAATCGGAATTAATAAATCAGTAACATCATCATGATAATATTCAAGTTCTGGGATAGGGCGAATATTATATTTACAACTTGGTAAAAAAGACAAGTAGAATTTTTGTGTCATTTCTTGTATAGGGTCACATTCAAAAGTAGGTATGTGAAAACATAACCATCTACTTTTGGGAATAATATATTTGGTAAAGCCAGGAATTTCTTTTTTATAAAGAATCCAATATTCAAAGTTAATGCTTTCAAATCTTTTTTCATATACAGTCATACCATAGTCAATTTCTCCATATTGTGGAGAATAGATATC
>CANRXN010000126.1 GCA_947643945.1 uncultured Clostridium sp. | reverse complement strand
AACAGAAGATTTAAACCAGTGGTATGAAATTATTTTATACCGCTTAATTGAAGTAGCCAGAAAAGTAAGTTCAAAATATACCAGATCAAAAGTAAGAAAAGCCATCAACAATGGTTTTGAATATGTAATTGACGAATTACTACATTCACAAGCAGGTGACGAAAAAGATAAAGAAAGATATTATCAAGCCATTATTAAAAACATAATTACCTTAAAACAAGCCCCAAGTTTCATTATTGCCATTTGTGACCTAATCAAAAGAATGGCAATTGACCATCTGCACATCATAGGAGATATCTTTGATAGAGGAGAACATCCTGACCTAGTAATTGAAAAATTAAAAAAATTCCATAGTATCGACTTACAGTGGGGAAATCATGACATTTGTTGGATGGGGGCAAGTATGCGGAAACAAAGCAAGCATTGCCAATGTTGTTAGAAATTGTGCTAGATATAACAACATAGGAATTTTAGAAGAAAGCTATGGAATTAATACAAGACCACTTTCAACCTTTGCTGCTAAAGTTTATAAAGAAGATGATTGCCTAAACTTTATGCCAAAAGTTTATAATGAAAATCGCTATGATAATAGTGATAAAGCAATTATTGCTAAAATCCATAAAGCAATCACTATCATACAATTCAAACTAGAAGGACAGCTTATTTTGAAGCATCCAGAATATCATTTGGAAAATCGACTTTTATTAGATAAAATGAATTTAGAAGAAGGATATGTCATTGTAGAAGGGAAAAAATATCAGTTAAATGATACCTATTTTCCAACTTTAAACCATGAAAATATCTATCAATTAACCGAAGAAGAAGAGGAAATAATCGAAAGACTTTGTGAATCCTTTAAGCATAGCTCTAAATTAAATGAGCAAATGGAATTTATCCATCAAAAAGGAGAAGTATATACCATTTTTAATAATAATTTATTATTTCATGCTTGTATTCCAATGAATGTGGATGGTACTTTTAAGGAAGTAGAGTTCTTAGGAAAAAAAGTAAGTGGAAAAGAATATTTAGATAGAGTAAACGAAACAATTAAACAAATTAGTTCAAATAAAGAAAATGATATTATGTGGTTTTTATGGCTTTCTCCTAATTCGCCATTTTTTGGAAAAAGTAAAATGGCAACCTTTGAAGCCTACTTTATTGACAATAAAGAAGTAAAAAAAGAAGAAAAAGATTCCTATTTTTACCTAACAGCAAAAGAAGAAATTTGTAATAAAATTTTAAAAGAATTTGGGTTAAAAGACCAAGAAGCTCACATCGTAAATGGTCATATACCAGTAAAAGCAAAAGATGGGGAAAGTCCAATTCGTGCTAATGGCAAGTTACTTGTAATTGATGGAGGTTTTGCTAAAAGCTATCAAGAAAAAACAGGAAATGCAGGCTATGTATTAAGTTATAATTCGTATGGATTATTACTAAGTCAAAACAAACCATTTGAGTCAGTTGAAAAAGCAATTAAAGAAGAAAAAGATATTATAGCTGAAATTGTTGTAAAAAAGACAGGAGTTGTTAGAAAAACCGTAGGAGATACTGATATTGGTAAAAAATTGAAAATACAAATTGAAGATTTATTAGAATTGTTAGATAATTATCAAGCTGGAAAATTAAAACAAATTAATTAAATTTTGTTTTGAATGTATAATTTTTTTCCTTTTTGTCATAATAAGATTATAAACAAAAAAATGAGGAGGAAAATTATGAAAGCAACTGGAGTGGTAAGAAGAATAGACGATTTGGGAAGAGTTGTTATTCCAAAAGAAATAAGAAAAACATTGAGAATAAAAGAAGGCGACCCATTAGAAATATTTACAGACAGAGAAGGACAAGTAATATTAAAAAAATATTCTCCGATTGGTGAGCTTTCAGAATTTGCAGCAGGCTATGCCGAAACATTATCTAAAACAACAGGACACATAGCTTGTATCACAGACAAAGACACCATTATAGCTGTATCAGGAGGTTCTAAAAAAGAATTTTTAGAACAAGATGTAAGCCAAGAATTAGAGCAACTAATGGAAGACAAGGAGATTTATACCAGTAAAGAAAATAGTGATATGGCAATGCCAATTACGAAAAATGATAATGAAGAAAGAAAAAATAATGCACAAGTAGTGTATCCAATCGTTTCAAATGGGGATAGCATTGGTACTGTTATTTTGATGGCAAAAGAACCAAATGGTCAAATGAATGACGTAGAAAAGAAAGTAGCTCAATCAGCAGCAACATTTTTAGGAAGTCAAATGGATATATAAAAGTAAAACAAGTTGATTTTTTTGATAGTATTTTAAAAACTCAACTTGTTTTTTGTTTGCTTTTGGTTTGTATTTTTTCGTTGGAAAGTCCAACAATATAATCAACAGAAGTACCATAATATTTTGCTAAAGTCATTAAATGTTGGATGGGCATGGTTCTTTTTCCGTTTTCGTATTCAGAATAATATTGCTGTGAAATACCTAATAAATTAGCAATTTCTTTTTGGTATTTGTCATTGTCTTCTCTTAAATCTTTTATTCTTTTGAATTTCATAGAAAACCTCCATTTTTTATAATACCTATAGGTGTAAGTAGGACATGATACTTTAATAATTTTATTGTAACAAAAAAAGAAAAGATGCGGACACAACACACAAAATGTTGTGTAAAAGTTAAGAAATTTTTAGTAGACTATAATAAATGGATTGACAAGGTGCGTAAAAGTTTGTATGATATTTACATAAATTAGTTGTAAGCTCTCCCAAAAATTTCAAAAACGACTAATTTAAAAAAGCAAAAGGAGAAGAAAAGAGCATGATAATAAAAAGAGGGAGTTTAATGAATGAAATAAAGGAGGAGTTGAAATACCTCCAAGAAAGCGGAATTAAAAAACTGATGCAGGAGAAGCGGGAAGAAGAAATAAAAGAAATTCTCGACGAAGGAATGGCATTAGGGAATCTGGAATTTTCTGCAATTGGGGAACTTTGTATAGCAAAAGGTTTTCAATAAAAAAAAGAGGATCTCTTACCAGAGTACGTCTATGAAATGATACTTTATTTCAGTAAAGCAGGAATAAGAGATGACGAGCTCTTTATGAATGAAGAAGATCTAAGAGATCTACTGCGGTCACGACACGAAGAAATTCCTACAAGAGTAGCCAAAGACATGGAAAATTACGATTTGTGTGATTTTTCTATTCACGAACTACTTTATGGAATAAATCCAGAACAGTTGCCAGTAGAACAAATGGAGTAAAGATTAATAAGGGAGAGCGAAATCCATCAGCGTAATTTGCTGGTGGTTTTTTAAAATAGTTAGAAAATTACTTAGTAGATTTTATAGAAAGATAGCCATATTTTCTTGATTTTTTCCCTATTTTAAGATATAATTTGAAAAACAAAAAAGAAAAGGAGAAAATTATGAAAGCAATAGAAATAAGAAACAAATACCTAAACTTCTTTAAAAACCATGGACATAGCATCATACCATCTGCACCATTAATTCCAGAAAACGATCCATCGGTTTTATTTACAACAGCAGGAATGCAACCATTAGTACCATATTTGTTAGGAGAAAAACATCCAGAAGGAACTAGATTAGCAGACTTCCAAAAATGTGTAAGAACCAATGACATCGAAGAAGTAGGAGACAACCGTCACCTAACCTACTTTGAAATGCTGGGAAACTGGTCATTAGGAGACTACTTTAAAGAAGAGTCAATCGCTATGAGCTATGAATTCTTAACCAAAGAACTAGGAATTCCAGCCGAAAAACTATCAGTAACCTGCTTCGCAGGAGACGAAGACTGCCCAAAAGATACTGTTTCAGCAGAAATTTGGAAAAAAGTAGGAATACCAGAAAGCCGAATCTATTTTTATGGAAAAGACGACAATTGGTGGATAGCAGGAGAAGAAGGACCATGTGGACCAGACACCGAAATGTTTTATGACACAGGAAAACCAGCATGTTCTAGTGACTGCCAACCATCTTGTGACTGTGGCAAATATGTTGAAATCTGGAACAATGTATTTATGGAATACTTTAAAGACAAAAATGGTTATTCAAAATTAGATAAAAAGAATGTAGACACAGGACTAGGACTAGAAAGAATGACTATGTTATTACAAGGAAAAGAAACCCCATTTGATACCGAACTATTCATGCCAATTATGCAAAAACTAGAAGAATTACAAAAAAAAGATTACATCGAGAGCAGAAGAATCATTGCAGAACACTTACGCTCTAGCATGATGATAATTAGTGATGGCGGAAGAACAAGTAATTTAGATAGAGGATATGTATTAAGAAGACTAATTAGAAGAATGATAAGACACTTAAATAAATTATA
>CANRXN010000125.1 GCA_947643945.1 uncultured Clostridium sp. | reverse complement strand
ACAAAAACACATGCCCTAAAATTTATTACAATTAACCGAAAAACCACACCACAACTTTAATTAATTGTAGCCCCTAAACGACTCCATCCAAACAAAAATCGAAAAGATAGCAACTAAAATCTATGGAGCAAAAGGCGTAGATTTTTCAAAAACAGCTTTAGCAGAAATCAAAAAAATAGAAGAATTAGGCTATGGAGATTTACCAGTTTGTATTGCAAAAACTCAATATTCTTTTTCCGATGATGCTAAAAACTTAGAATGTAAAGGAGACTACAACATCACGATTCGTGACATCAACCTAAAAACAGGAGCAGGCTTTGTTGTTGCCTTAGCTGGAAAAATTATGACTATGCCAGGACTTCCAAAAATACCATCAGCAGAAAACATTGATATCGACGAAAACGGAGAAATTGTAGGAATATTTTAAATAGGAGAACCACAAATGAAAGCCAAATACAAAATCCACCCCATATTTAAAAATGAAATTAAAAGAACATTTCCTGTGTATATTGCAGGAATGTTCTTTCATGCTATTTGTATTTATATTCTATACAAAATACCAACTATTATAGGCCAAATACTAGACTTACTGTTAGAAGGAAACGTAGAAAAACAAACTATCATGGGCTATGTATATACCCTAATAGGGTATTCTGTATTTATGATTATCCCAAGAATTATTTATCGCACCTTATATTTTAACAGAGCAAGAATATCAGACACCTATTTAAGAAAAAAAGTAGTAGAACATTTACAATATGTAAAACCAGAGTATTATGAGAAAGAAGATAAAGGGGCGTATTTAGCTTACTTAAGTAAAGAAATATTGATGGTTTACAAATTTTTTGGAAATGCCTTTTTTAACACAGCAGATTTATTAGTTTTACCAACGATAGGAATAATAGTAATTGCTAAAAACGTCCATCCTATACTTGCCCTAAGTAGCATACCATTTTTAATCATAGCTGTTATTTGGCTCGTAAAATTGTACCAACAATTAGACGATAAAATTGAAAAAGCAAGAATCATTGGAGTAGAATACTCAAAAATAATAGAGCAAAACACCTCACGGTTTTTCCCTTATCAAATTATATAACGAACAGCCACATCAAAAAGAGAAATTTGAAAAGATTAATCAGCAAAATTATGTAGCAGATTATGAAATTGGAGTAGTCAAAAATAAAATTAGTAATGTAATTAATATTTTATATGCCATCTGCTATAGTTTAGGCTTTGCAATTGGTGTTTATTTAATACAAAACAATCATATTACCATAGGGGACTTAACAGTTTACATTTCTAGCATAAGTATTGTTCTATCCAAAATTGCCAACCGAATTTCTCCTTTATTAGATGGATTAGCCTACTATAAACAAGCCAAAAGAAGATACAATTATTTTTTCAATTTAGAACCTTATCGTAAAGAAGGAAAACCATTAAAAGAAATTGAAACCATAGAAATAAACCATTTAACCTATTGCTATGGTAAAAAAGCAAATCCAGCTTTGCAAGATATTTCTATAAAAATAAAGCAAGGTGAAAAGATAGGAATAGTAGGACAAGTAGGAAGCGGGAAAACTACTTTAATGAATATTTTAGCAGGTTTTTATGAAGTGCCAAAAAACACCGTAAAAATCAATGGAATTGAAATGCAAGAATATAGCCAAGAAACAATTTTTCAAAAAATTGGCTATGCCATGCAAAAAACGATTATATTAGACGAAAATATTAAAAACAACATAGACCTAAAGCAAGAAAAAGAAGAAACTAAAATACAAACGATTCTTCAAAAAGCAGAATTACTAGAAGACATTGAAAAAATGGAAGAAAAGTTAGAAACACCAATTGGAGAAAATGGTGCCAAAGTATCAGGTGGGCAAAAGCAAAGAATCCAAATTGCAAGAACTTTACTAGAAACAAGAAATGTCAATATCTTTGATGATAGCTTATCTGCCTTAGACGTAGAAACAGAAAAAAAGGTATTACAAGCAATTATCAAGGAGATTAAGAATAATATCTTAATTGTGGTTTCTAATAAAATTAGTATGATGGAGCAAATGGATAGAGTATACCTACTAATAGATGGAAAAATAATAGATAGTGGTACCCATGAAGAATTATTACAACGAAACGAGTTATATCTAGAATTAGAAAGTTATGAAAAGGAGGGTGAATTGTTATAAAAAAGATTGTAAAAAAATATAAAAAAGCGTTTTTTATCATTTCGCTTTTATTAATTTTATGTAACATCTTAGGAACCATTCACCCATTTGTCATGAAGCAAATTCTAGAGGTAGATTTTCAAGCACAAGATTGCAAAACCATATTATTACAATTGGTAATTTTGTATACTGCTATTCACATAGGGTATGCCATTTTTAAAAACGTAAGAAATAGCAAAGTAAATGAAGTGATGGCAAAAGTTTTAAAAGACATTCGTTCCAATTTATTTACGAGAGTATTAAAATTAAAAATGAAAACCTTTGAAAAGTACAATTCTGCCCAATTGTACACAAGACTCACCAATGATGTAAATGAGTTATTTAATCTATTTTTTGGTGTTTTAAATGTAGTAGTCAACAATATTGTATATTTAATATTTATGGTAATCATGATGTTTTTTGCTGACATTTCTTTAGCATGGATTGGACTAATTATGATAGTTTTAATCGGGATATCTACTATGAAATTTACTGGTGTGTTAGGAAGAATACGAAAAAAATTCTTAAAAGAAAGAGATTTTTTAAATAGAGAATTTGCCGAAAATTATAATAAAAATAAATTAACCTATCTTTATCATATGCAAGAAAAAAACATAGAAAAAGCAAAGCATTTATTTTCCAAAGAATTAAAATACAGAAAAAGATACATATTTGTCCATCATTTTACTTATTGGGGAATAACTTTGCTAGAAGCAATTGGAATTTATAGTGTTTTGTATTATGCCTTAAACATAAATATGCAAATATCAGTTGGTAGCATCTATTTGATTTTATTTTACATCAAGGAATGTAGAGAACCACTAGACGAAATATGTAACCAAATGGAGGAAATTCAAAATGGAATTGTAGCTTATCAAAGAATAAAAGAAGTTTTAGCAGAAAAGAATGAAGAAAATATAGAAAAAGGCGAAAAAATTGACGTGATAAAAGGTGATATTGAATTCCAAAACGTCAGTATGAAATATGAAAAAGAAATTGTTTTAAAAAATGTATCTTTTCTCATAAAAGAAGGATCAAAAGTAACCATTGCAGGAAGAACAGGAGCAGGAAAATCTACTTTAGTAAATGTTTTAATGAAAGTATATGACATACAAGCTGGGAAAATATTAATAGGAAACAAAGATATTCACCAAATAGCGAATCAAAGTTTACGAGATAACATATCTTACATTTCGCAAAATCCCTACATTTTTGCTGATACCCTAAAAAACAACATTCGTTTAGGAAACCATAAAATAACAGACGAACAAATCATGACACTTGCAAGTCAAATTGGTGCCAAAAGTCTATTTGAAAAATTGCCACAAGGGTTAGACACGATAATTAATGCAAACGAAATGTCTTATGGCGAATTACAAATAATTGCTTTTATCCGTGCCATTTTGCACCAAGCCAATATCTACATCTTTGACGAGCCAACAGCAAACATTGACCTAAAAACAGAAAAAATGATTCAAAAAATCATTGACCATATTGCTAAAACAAGTACAGTAATAATTATTGCCCACAGAAAGTCAACCTTAGAAAGCTCTAATAAAGTCATTTATTTAAAAGATGGACAAGTAGACTTAATCATGAATAGGGATTGAGGGACGTTCCTTAAATCCCTACTTTGGGGATTAGGGGACACTCTTTATAGCAAGGCTATCAAACTAATATTTATGAAACACCAGATTTATTGTCAACTGGTGAAAAACAAATGATTAGCTTTGCTAGGATTATGGCGATGTCACCAGATGTGGTTATTTTGGACGAGGTCACTTCAGCTTTAAGTTGGGAAAACGAGGAATTAGTTAAAAATGCCATGGATAAAGTAATAAAACGGAAAAGTTGTTTTTATAATTGCTCATAGACTATCAACTATTGACAAGTGTGATAAGGTAGTAGAAATGAAAGAGGGAAAGATAGTTTAGATAAACTTTACGCGAAAAGTAAAAATCCAACAGTTGCTTGCTACAACTGCTGGATTTTCTGGTAATGGGCGAATTTGCCTGATTACCTAATTTGATTGGAGACATACAACTTTAATCATCCCCCTTAAAAAAGTCCTCCCTAATAGCAGAAAATATTTCAGGGTCTGAGATGTTTATTTTGACAGTTTCATATCGACCATCCCGATAGTGAAGAACAATGCCAATTCCTTCAAGTTGGCACT
>CANRXN010000124.1 GCA_947643945.1 uncultured Clostridium sp. | reverse complement strand
GAAATGGGAAGCGGTATTTTTAATGGCGAAATTGGAACCATTACTGAAATTAATGAAAGAGAAAAACAAGTAGAAATTTGTTTTGACGACGAAAAGATAGCTTGGTATGAGTTCTCTGATTTAGAACAAATCGAACATAGTTATGCCATTACTATTCATAAGTCACAACGGAAGTGAGTTTGATGTGGTAATTATGGTAGTTCCACCGGCTTCTCCAATGCTAATTACTAGAAATTTGCTTTATACGGGAATTACGAGAGCTAAAAAATTACTAGTGATTGTGGGCATCGATAAGGTGATTGATTTTATGATACAAAATGTAGAAATTAAGAAACGAAATACGGGCTTGGAATATAAAATGAGAGTAATAGGAGAAAATAAAAATAAATGAAATTAATAAATTTAATAAAGGGCTAATTTATATGATAAATATAGACCTAATTATCCAGACAAATTGATAACTGACATAATCAAAAAATGTGAGTTAGAGCCAGATACTACAATTGCTGATATTGGGGCAGGAACAGGAATTTTAACAAGGAAATTGCTAGAACAACATAAAGATTATAAGTATACACAACAATATAAAGAAATAAAATCAATATTAGAAAAAGAAAAAATGGAGTATGCAATTAACATGTTTTTTCAAGATAAAAAATATGAAGAAATAATACTAAGAAACGATATTCAATATGATAAAGAAACTTTTAAAGGATATAATTTATCAAAATCATATTCTTTAAGAAGCACTGATAATAAGTATGAAGAATATATAAAATCCTTTGAAGAACTGTTTGAAAAATATCAAATAGATGGAGTAATAAATATTTCTAATTGTGTATGTGGCTATTGAGGAAAAGTATAAAAATAAGTAAGAAGGTATTTTTTAGAATACTAAATTTTGAAGTTTAAATAGAAATATCTTCTTTTTGTTGTATTTTATCGAAAACTTTTTTGAGTAAATTTGACAAAAAAATATTGACGAAAGTATAAAAATGAATTATAATGTAAAAACAAAAAAGAGGTGAGGACATGATAAGAACAGTAAAAATATTTGAAATAGGAAAAAAATTTTTTAGCAAAAAAATAAAAGTAATGGCTAGAGATGGATGGATTTACGACTTTGAAAGGAAAATGGGATTTCAAAACAAAAACTACTGGAAAGAATTTATAAATAAGATACAAAAAGCAGTTAAAAATTATAATATTATTTATCGAGTCAATAGCAAAGACCAAAAAGTTTATATCCTATATATTTTTTATTCGAAAAGAAATTACCTAAAATTTATATAAAAAACAAAGAAAGGAGAACCCAAAATATTAGAAAAAATACTAGAATTAATTTATCCACCAACATGCGGAATATGTGGAAAACTAAATCAAGAATACCTATGTAACAAATGCAAAAAAATATTGGAAAAACAAGCAAAATTTGAAATCGAAAGAAATTTAAATAGTAAATTTTATTTTCAAGAACACTTATATATCTTCCCATATCAAGGAACGATAAGAAACATATTAATAAACTATAAATTTAATAGCAAAAGTTACTTATATAAAACAATCATAAATTTTTTGTTAAAAAATAAAAAATTCTTTCAAATTTTAAAATCTTATGATACAATAATACCAGTTCCAATCAGCAAACAAAGAAGACAAAAAAGAGGGTACAACCAAAGTGAGTTAATCGCTAGGGAAATAGCCAAAAGAGCAAAAATAAATTATAACAATCAATGCCTATTTAAGACCAAAAATATTATCGAACAAAGCAAACTAAACAAAGAAGAAAGGCAAAAAAACATACAAGGTGTATACCAAATAAGGAACCCGAAAAAAATAACAAGCAAGAAAATATTACTAATAGACGATATCTATACAACAGGAAGCACAGCAAACGAATGTAGCAAAATATTGGAGCAAGCAAACCCTAAAAAGATAGGGTTATTAAAATTTCCGAAAGATTAAAACTGGTTTTAGGGTACTTTCGTTGTATTCCCTAAAAGAGGTATTTCATGTAACGTCCCCTAAATCCCGAAGGAGGAAAAAATGGAAGATTTAGTAGAAAGCATATTAGACTATGTAAGATCTGATTATACAGACTATGCCATCATGTTAAATGGTGAATGGGGGTCTGGAAAAACCCACTTTTGGAACAACAAAATTAGAAAAAAAATTGAATCTTTACAATTAAATGGGAAAAGATATACAACTATTTATATGTCCTTATATGGAATTTCTAACTTAGAAGAAATCAGTAAAAAAATATTCATAGAAACTACCCAATTAATGGACAAAAACCTAAGAAAATTCATGGATGCTAATGGGCAAACCACCATTCCAGAGTATGCCAAAACAGGAATTGATATGGCAAACTTTTTTGGTGTTACCCAAAATGGTGACCGTGTTGACTACGGTGAATTTTTCTCAACAGACGATAAAGTACTATGCTTTGATGACTTAGAAAGAGCGAATGTCGATGTAATTGACATCTTAGGCTATATCAATAACTTCGTAGAACATGACCACATTAAAACCATTATTATTTGTAATGAAAAAGAGCTTTCTACCAAATTAAAAAGTTCTAATTTAGAAATGAAAACCTTTATTGCCACCTATTTGTTAGACAAACAAGACGAGTTAAATAAAACAGACAAGCCAATGGTAGAGAAAATCCAAGACAAAATAGAGCACGTATTTGACAAAGCAAATGACTACGAAAGAATTAAAGAAAAGCTAATTGGAGAAACCTTTGAATATGCACCTAAATTTGACTATATCATTAATGGAATTTTAATGAGATACGAAAATAATCCAGATTTAATCCGTTTTTTAAGAGAAAACACAGGACTAATCATTTCCACCTTCCATAAAAGTGGAACCAGAAACCTAAGAATTTTAAAACATGCCTTAAATGACTTCAAAAAAATATATGAAATGGTCAATAAATCATATCCAAATACAAACCATAGAGTCATGCAAACCATGCTGATTTTTACGATAGCTATTTCTTTTGAAATTAAAGCAGGTAAAATCACAAAAGACAAATTTGTCAACATCAATGATAACGAGGAATACAAATCTATATTAGTATCCTCAAGAATTTTAATGGATAACAGACAGTTTTATATTAAAGAATTCGATAATAACTATTATTACAACTTTAAAGCCGAATATCGTTTCTTTAAATTTATAGAATATTATATAAGAACCCGTATTTTTGATATGAAACTATTTAAAGATAACATGGAAACCATTCGAAATACAGTAGATACAGAAAACTTACCAGGATATAAAAGATTACTTACCGAAGAATATTGGAAAATTTCAGACGATCAATTTAGTGGTGTCATTGGGGAAGTAATAGACGATGTAAAAGAAGGAAAGCTAACCTTAATTGATACGGTAAAATTATTTGCTTACTTTAGTTATTTTTCAAGAAAAAATTTAATTGACTATGACTTGAAAACCTTAAAAAGTATATTTTTCAATGGCATGAACATAGCTTCTTTAACCTCACAATATTGTCCAAATCCAAAAGAAGAATTAGGTAAAATTGCAATCGAAGAAGTAGAAGAGGATATGGAGGAAATTTTAAAACATTTTAACATGTTAAATGACCAATTACTTGACAAAATGTACAAAGAAAAAGCAGAAGAGATTATGAAATGTATTCCAATGAGAATGGAGCAATTCTACGAAAAATTTGACCAAGAATGTATGGAACTTCCTATTTTCAAATACTATGATCCATTTCAATTATTCCAAAGAATTTCTTGTGCTAGTAACGAAGACATTGTGCTAATTAAAGAAAAATTAATTGACAGAGCGAATCGTTACCAAAAACAAATTGAGCCAGAAATGAAGAACATTAAACAATTAAAACAAATTATTGACGACTATTTAAAAGGAAAAGATCCAAGTATCAAAATTGTTATGCTAAAAGAATTTTCAAAAGATATGGGCTATATTTTAGATAAATATAAAATTGGTTTCTTAGCAAGAAAAGAAGAAAAGGTGCTAGCAGAAGTAGAAGAAGAATAGAAATAGGATAGAAAGCAAAAAAGGAATGGTTAAAATGGAAAATAATTATAACAAACAAAAATATCTAAAACTATTAGGAAAAGAATACAAAAATAGCAATGAAGTAGCAGAAGAAATTATTAATTTACAAGCTATCATTAATTTGCCCAAAGGAACCGAAATATTCCTAAGCGACATTCATGGAGAATATGAACCATTTGTGCATATTCTAAACAATGGGGGAGGAATTATAAAAAGCAAAATCAATGATATTTTTGGTGATTCTATAACCGAAAAAGAAAGAGCCACCTTAGCCACCTTAATTTACTATCCAGAAGTAAAACTAAAACTAATCCAAAAAGAAACAGA
>CANRXN010000123.1 GCA_947643945.1 uncultured Clostridium sp. | reverse complement strand
GAATTTGCTTATGCAACAGGAATGAGAGTAACAGAAATCATTTCTTTAAACATTGACGATGTTAATTTAGAAGAAGGATATGTAACTTGTAAACACGCAAATAAACAACGTAACATTCCATTAGGAAACCTTTCACTAAAAGCCTTAAAAGAATATGTAGAAGAAGCAAGAGAAATTTTAATCAAAACAGAGGAAGAACAAGCCTTATTTGTAAACATCAATGGTAGCAGATTAACCAGACAAGGATTCTGGAAAATCATTAAATTCTATAAAGAACAAGCACACATCACAAAAGACATTACACCACATGTATTAAGACACTCTTTTGCTACCCATTTATTACAAAATGGAGCAGATTTAAAAGCTATCCAAACCATGCTTGGACATTCTGACATTTCTTCTACACAAGTATATATGCAATTCCAAGACGAAGGAATTAAAAATGTGTACAGAAAAGCACATCCAAGAGCATAAAAATAGTAAAATAAAAAAGAACAACTCTTAAAATTCTAACAAAAGAGTTGCTCTTTTCATTTTTTCTTTTTTATTGTGCTGAAGTTTCATTTGCTGTATTAGAAGTATTGTTACCATCAGTTGTGTTTTGATTTTCAGTCTCATTATCTGATGTTCCATCAATATCTTCATCTTCTAAATCAACATCTTCTTCTGTATCATAATCATAGTCTTCATAGTAAAGAGAATCGTCATAACTATTTTGAATTGATCTTACAATGAAAAATACGCCACCTAGTATGATAATAACAGCAACCACTAAAGAAAAGATAAAAGTATTTAAAGTAATTGTAATATGTCGTTTTCTTCTATCACTACTTTGTCTTCTATCTCCTTGTCTTCTGTCTTGATTTTCCATATTATCTGCCATTTTAAAAGCCTCCTTTTTCTTAAAAAATATTAATAAATTAAATCAAAATCATTATAGCATGAAAACAAGAAAAAAGAACAAAAAACATCAAAAAGTAATCAAATTGTAACAAAAATGTAATACTTCCTTTAGGTTTAAGTTTCGACCTTTGTGTTGCAAAAAGTCGAAACTTAAATCCTTTAAATACTAGACATTGTACAAAAAAAAAGATATAATAAGAAAGATAAAAAATCTAAAACAAGAAGGGATAAAAATTGAAAAAGAAGGTTTTATTTATATCCAGTACAGGTGGGCATTTAAGCGAACTAATGCGGGTTATCACCCTTATTTGAAAAATACGATTATCACATTATAACAGAAAAAGATAAAGTAAATGAAAATTTAAAAGAAAAATATGGAGATAAACTATATTTCTTACCTTATGGGACAAGGGCAAAATTATTTACTTACATTTTTAAATATTTATACCTTTGCCTAAAAACCATCTATTTTTATTTTAAGTTGCGTCCTAAAATAATCATAACAACAGGAACCCACACAGCAGGACCAATGTGTTATTTAGGAAAAATATTTGGGAGCAAAATAATTTATATAGAAACATTTGCCAATACCCACAAAAAAACAGCAACAGGAAGACTAATCTATCCAATTGCCGACCTATTTATTGTACAATGGGAAGAAATGCTTACATTATATCCAAAAGCAGTATATGGAGGTTCGATTTATTAATGATTTTAGTATTATTAGGAACGCAAAACAATAGCTTTTGCCGACTATTAGAAGAAATAGAAAAATTATTACAAAACAAAACGATTACGCAAGAAGTAGTAGTACAAGCCCGGCTACACGAAATTTCAATCAAATAATATGAAACTATTAGACTTTACCGCAAAAGAAGAATTAGAAGACTTACTAGAAAAAGCAGATCTAGTTATTACTCATGGAGGAGTTGGTTCGATTATACTTGCTATTACTAGAGGTAAAAAAGTAATTGCTGTTCCAAGACGCCATCAATACGAAGAACATGTCAATGACCATCAAAAAGAAATTGTAGAACTTTTTTCTAACAAAGGGTATATTATAGGCTTACAAGAAGTTGGAGAACTAGAACAGGCTATCAAGCAAATAGAAGAATTTAAGCCACAAGAATATAAACAAGACAATCATAAAATGTTAAAAATAATTGAGGACTTTATTGAAAAATGCTAAAGCGTCCCCACTGGTTCCGGGTTTAAATGGGGACATTAGGAAGATAGAAAGAGTGTGTCCCCATTTAAACCCGGAACCAGTGGGGACATTAGGAAAATAGAAAGAGAGTAAAAAACAAATGGAAGAAGAAAGAATCATGAATGCAGGCTTAGAAAATTTGGGCGAAGAGCGATATGAAAACACCTTAAGACCAAAAACATTAACAGAATACATAGGGCAAAACAAAGTAAAAGAAAACATGAAAATCTACATAGAAGCAGCCAAAAAAAGAGAAGAGCCATTAGATCATGTTTTATTATATGGACCTCCGGGACTAGGTAAAACCACATTATCAAACATTATATCCAATGAAATGAATTCCAATATCAAAATAACCTCAGGACCAGCCATTGAAAAGCCAGGAGATTTAGCCTCTTTACTAACAAACTTAGCAGAATATGATGTATTATTTATTGACGAAATTCACAGACTAAGTAAAAATGTAGAGGAAATATTATATCCAGCATTAGAAGACTATACCTTAGATATTATCATTGGAAAAGGACCAAGCGCAAGATCCATACGATTAGACTTACCAAAATTCACATTAATAGGAGCCACCACAAAAGCAGGAGCTTTGTCTACACCATTAAGAGATCGTTTTGGAATTGTACATAGATTAGAACTTTATAGTATTGAAGACTTAACAACAATAGTTAAAAGGTCTAGCAAAATTTTAGAAGTAGAAATTGAAGAAGAAGCAGCAGTAGAAATTGCAAGAAGGTCAAGAGGAACCCCCAGAATTGCAAATCGCCTATTAAAAAGAGTAAGAGACTATGCCATCGTGCTAGGCGATGGAACCATTTCACTAAAAATTACAAAACATGCCCTAAATCAACTAGAAATAGACGGACTTCGGCTTAGACGAAATTGACCGAAAAATACTAGAAACCATGATTGTGCAATATGGTGGAAGACCAGTTGGAATTGAAGCGTTAGCCGTAAGTATAGGAGAAGAAATTGACACCATAGAAGATGTATATGAGCCATACTTAATCCAAATAGGATTTATCGCAAGAACCTTGCGAGGAAGACAAGCTTTGCCACCTGCTTACAAGCATTTGGGATACGAATGTGAAATTGGGGACGGTTCTTAATTCACATTGTAAATTCTAAAGAGCATGAGTTTGAGGACGGAGGGAAAAATCATGAAGTTATTATTACATACTTGTTGTGCACCATGTAGCGTGTATTGCATAGATAGCCTAAGACAAGAAGGGATTGAACCGACGGTATACTGGTTTAACCCTAACATACACCCATATATGGAGTACAAGCAAAGAAGAGATTGTTTAAAAGAATATACAGAGCAGATAGAAGTCGAAGCCATTTTTGAAGAAAACTATGGCTTACAAGAATTTTGTAAAAAAGTAATAGGAGATTTAAAGAATCGTTGCCAAAATTATTGTTATCCAGTTCGTTTAGAGCAAACTGCTAAATATGCTAAAGAAAATGGATATGATAGCTTTTCTACAACTTTACTAGTTAGCCCTTATCAAAATCATGAGATGCTAATTAAAGTAGGAAGTCAAATGGCAAAAAAATATGGAATAAAATTTTTGTATCGTGATTTTCGCGTTGGTTTTCGAGAAGGACAAGCTAAGGCAAGAGAACTAGGATTGTATATGCAAAAGTATTGTGGCTGTGTTTTTTCGGAGGAAAGTAGATATAATAACCACATTAGAAAGGACTTGAAAAATATGAAAAAAGATGGAGAAAATCTTTGTAGATAAATAGTAAATTGTCGAGGAGATTGATTATTCTACAATTACACATCTTAAAGGAATTTTTAAAAGGTTTTTAAGAAATCCGAATAAAGAAAAAAAGAGATTCCTGGATGTAAAGAACAATTAACATTTAAATTTATTAAATATGTTGCTACATATAACAAAAAGAAAAGATATATTATTGTAGACAATTTAAAAAATATTTCAGAGGAAAAAGTATTGATATTCAAAAAACAAAAAGATTTAAATAACTGGTTCAAAGAAATTGCCCACAATAAAGAGGTTAAAAAAATAAGCCTTATAAAAGATTAGGAATATCAGATAATGTAAAAAAATTACGTAGAAAATATGTTGGATAAATTTTTTCGAAATTGTTGACATATCAATTTTTATATCACGAAATACAAACAATAATTCTTAAAATAAAAGAAGATAAAAAAGAAGAAATAAGTATAGATTGGAGAGATTTTTTTGAAGAAGAACAAGGAAGAAAGTCTTATTCGTTCGAGTGCAGCTGAATACTTAACATATATAGCTGCAAAAGGAGATAATACAGACGCAATATAAGATAGATAAGAATATG
>CANRXN010000122.1 GCA_947643945.1 uncultured Clostridium sp. | reverse complement strand
TGGGTATGGGAGAAAATAAAATTTATACCAAAGATAATATTTCGATTGATGGGGTTGATAACTTAGCCGAAATTTTGAAAACTGATATGGCAATTGTAGATAAAGATGTAAAGGTAAGTTACAATAAAATACTAGCAAAAGCAGAAGCACAGATAAAAATTATGTACCTAACAGAGGACAATAGAATTAATAAAGTAGAAACCAAAATACCAATTGTAGGATTTATTGATATTCCAAATGTAACAGAAGAAAATATTTGTGATTTAGATTATGAAATTAAAAACATGATAATAAAACCCAATGCACCAGAAGAGCATTCGATTTATATCGAATTAGAAATAGGAGTAGGTGCCTTTTGTTACGAAGAAAAACAAATCAATTTAATCCAAGATTTATATAGCCCATGTGAAAATTTAGAATTTAATAAAAAGAAAATTACAACCATAACTAACAAACAAACTCGTAAAGAGATCAAACAAATAAGAGAAACCATAAAAATAGAAGAAATAGGGGATAAAAATATTATAGATATTGATGTTTGCCCTGTAATTGATAAACAAGAAAATAGCAATCACAAAATTATTTATACTGGAAATTTAGAAATAAACTTTGTTTTAGCAAATCAAGATTTACAAATGGATGTAAGAAACAGTAAAATTCCATTTGAATATGTAGTAGATGGCATAGAAGATGCTGAAAATGTAAATAGCAAGTTGGAAATGGAAGTAGCAAATCAAGATTTTATTGTGCAAGAAGGAGGTACTATTACAACTAATGTAGATTTAGTTATGAACAACAATATGTATCGAAACACCAATTTAAATCTTATGAATGAAATTCAAACTAATGGCGAAAGAGAAGCAGAAGACTATAGTTTGATTTTATACATTGTAAAAAAAGGAGATACTCTATGGCAAATTGCTAAAAGGTATGGAAGTACCATTGACGATATCGTAAGAACCAATGGCATAGAAGATGCAAACCAAATTACAGTAGGACAAAAATTGTTTATTCCACGATATTGGAAAGCAGGAATTAAATATGCATAAGATTTACTCCAGACCACGAATTCGAATTCCCAGAGTAATTACGGGAACGAAGCGAAAAATGAGAAGTGAAAAAACAAAAAAAATGACTACATTAGTAGTCATTTTAATCATAGCTTTTTCTACTGTAAAGCTTATCTTAGATGCTGTTTTACCTATTTTTGATACGTTATGTGAAAATAGAGCAAAATCTATTGCTACCATAGTTTCTAATGAACAAGCTACCAATGTTATGAGACAGCATACTTATGACGAACTTTTTACCATTGAAAAAGATAATAATCGGCAATGTCACTATGATAAAATCAAATGTCATTCCTATCAATGAGATTATTTCCGATGTAGCTAATAAAATTCAAGAGCAAATAGATAGTAGAGGCAGAGAAAATGTAACCATTGCTCTGCGGAAGCTTTACTGGTTTTAAAATGTTAGCAGGAAGAGGACCTCGGCGTTAAGATAATGATATCTTCTATTGGTGATGTAGAAACTGATTTAAGAAGTGAGTTTACTTCACAAGGAATTAACCAAACTTTACATAGAGTGTACCTTCAAGTAAAATGTGAGGTCAATATCTTGACTCCTTTTGATAATATTTCTCGTGAAATTACCAATCAGGTTTTATTAATGGAGAATGTGATTGTTGGGAATATTCCTAATACGTATTATAATTTAGAAGGAATGAATGGCAGTAATGATGCATTAGAGGTAATTGAATAAAAAAATAATATATGATACAATTTGAAAAAACAAAAAGGAGGAATAAAGATATGAGAGCCATCATAACCGTAATTGGAAAAGACCAAGTAGGAATTGTAGCAAAAATTAGTAACATCTGTGCTAAATACAATGCTAACATCTTAGACATCAACCAAACATTATTACAAGAGATATTCACAATGGTAATGTTAATTGATATTGAAAAAATAACCGATGAATTAGGTGTTTTAAAAGACGAACTAACCAAAATGGGAAAAGAAATTGAACTTGAAATTCATGTTATGCATGAAGATATATTTAATTCTATGCACCGTATATAAAAAGGAGGAAGAAATGTTAAACACAGGAGACATATTAGAAACCATAAAAATGATACAAGAAGAGAACCTAGATATTCGAACCATTACCATGGGAATTTCTTTACTAGATTGTATAGACCCAGATATCGACAAAGCATGTGAAAAAGTTTACAACAAAATCACTAAATGTGCTAAAAATCTAGTAAAAGTAGGAGAAGATATTGAAAAAGAATATGGGATACCAATTATCAATAAAAGAATTTCAGTAACGCCAATTTCTATTATCTCAGCAGCGTGTAAAGGAAATCCTGTAAAATTTGCTTTAACTTTAGAAAAAGCAGCCATCGACTGTAATGTTAATTTTATAGGAGGCTATTCTGCACTTGTGCAAAAAGGCTTTAGTAGTGGAGACAAAGAATTGATATTATCCATTCCAGAAGCACTTAGTAAAACAAAAAGAGTTTGTGCTTCTGTTAATGTAGGATCTACCAAAGCAGGAATCAATTTAGATGCTTGTAAACTAATGGGACAAATGATAAGAAAAACAAGTGAATTAACAGCCAATGACAATTGTTTAGGAAGTGCTAAATTAGTTGTATTTTGCAATGCACCAGATGATAATCCTTTTATGGCAGGAGCTTTCCATGGTGTAGGAGAACCAGAATGTGTTATTAATGTAGGAGTATCTGGACCAGGAGTCGTAAAAGCAGCAATAGCAAGAGCCCAAAATGCTAATATAACAGAAATAGCAGACATTATCAAAAAAACGGCTTTCAAAATTACGCGTATGGGGCAATTAGTAGGAACAGAAGCTTCGAAACGATTAGGCGTACCATTTGGAATTGTAGATTTATCCTTGGCACCAACACCAGCAGTAGGAGATTCTGTTGCTCATATCTTAGAAGAAATGGGATTAGAAAAATGTGGAACCCATGGAACAACAGCAACACTAGCTTTACTAAATGATGCTGTGAAAAAAGGTGGGGTTATGGCTTCTTCTAAAGTAGGGGGTCTTTCTGGAGCCTTTATTCCTGTTACCGAAGATGCAGGAATGATAGATGCGGCAAGATGCCAAGCACTTTCATTAGAAAAGTTGGAGGCTATGACAGCTGTATGTAGTGTAGGATTAGATATGATTGTTATTCCAGGAGAAACACCAGCAGAAACCATTTCAGCTATTATTGCAGATGAAGCAGCAATTGGTATGGTAAATTCTAAAACTACGGCTGTTCGTGTGATACCAGCTATTGGCAAAAAAGAGGGAGAAGAACTAGATTTTGGAGGCCTTTTGGGTCATGGTCCAATTATGAAGGTCAATCCTTGTTCTTCTGCTGATTTTATTAATAGGGGTGGTCAAATTCCAGCTCCTATGCAAAGTTTGAAGAATTAAGAAAGAAACAACTTCGATAAATAGGGTTTTCGAGGTTGTTTTTTTGTGGTATAATAAAGTCACTAAAATAAAAAAGGAGAGATTAGAAGTGGAAATAAAGATTGAAGTAGAAAATAGAAAAGATTATCAAGAGGAAATACGTAAAGGTATTAGACAATTTAATAGCGAAAAAAATAAAGCAGGATATTTTTCTCAAACAAGACCAGAAGGATATGGAGAAACTTTTGGATTTTATGCAATTAAGGACGAACAGTTAATTGGGGGGATTATTGCAAATAAGAAAATGTAATGGATAGATGTAGAAATTGTGTTTATTGATAAACAATATAGAGGATAAGGCATTGCCTCACAATTAATAAATAGAATGGAAACCTATTGTAAAGAAAATGATTTAGTAGGAATACATTTATGTACGTTAGATTTTCAAGCAAAAGGTTTTTACGAGAAATTAAATTTTGAATTGATTGCGGAAATAAAGAATTGGCCTAGAAATCATACTAGATATGAATTTATTAAATATGTAAATGAATAAAAGATAATAAATAGGAGGAAAGAATATGGATTTTATACACTTTTTTGGAACAACAGGAAGTAAAGAAATATTTTTTAACAAAATAAGGTCTTCAGGAGGACTCTATTTAAAGCTAGAAGATACAAATCTAATAATAGATCCAGGCGTAAATACCTTTTATAAATATATGGATAACGATTATAAAGGAAAGATAGATGGCATCATTTTATCTCATGTTCATATTGACCATTCAAATGATTTAAACGTATTTGTAGAACTAATGACAGATGGGGGAGAAAAGAAGCAAGGAACTTTGATGTTACCTAATCAAGCTATAGAAGACAAAGTGTTACAACCATATTTAACTAAGTTTCCTGAAAACACATATATTCTAAAGCAAAGTGAAAAATATAAAATTAAAAATATAGAAGTAGAAGTTGCAATAGAACATCGCCATGGTGTTGAAAATTATGGATTTATCAT
>CANRXN010000121.1 GCA_947643945.1 uncultured Clostridium sp. | reverse complement strand
ATTTTGACATATTCGATTGCCGATAAAAAATCCTCAAGAGTTTCAAATTCTTCTCGTGCTTGTTCTAAATCCGCCTTGTTTAATAAGTTACCTTCTTCGCAATGAAAGATACTATCCACAACCTTAGAAAATCCCTTATTATTATCAAAGTCAAATTTAGTGCAAACTATCATGTTTTCCTGCCTTTTGTCCAAAGAAGATATGGTAGAACTTGGATGAAGCAAAATAAACTTCTGTAATTTTTTTAATTTCTTTTCCTCTTTCCTAATGATGTCTTCTGTGGATTTTTCCTCTTCTTTTAGCTCCATCTCTTTTTTCTTTTCCTTCTCATAAGCCTGACTCGCTTTTTTCAAGCTTTCTTGTGCTTCTGCTAGTAGTTCTTGTGCCTCTTGAACCTTTTGGTAAGCATTTTCACACAACTCTTCTTGTTCTCTTATTTGTTCATTTAGTTCACAAGTTATTCTCTTGAGAAGCTTTATTTCTTCTTCTTGAAATTCAGGATTTTTGGATTTTCTCCATTCCTCACTTTTCGTTGTCAACTTTTTCTTAAGTTCCTTTGAAACTCCTGCATTCTCTAGTAGCCGCCGATATGCCCTCTTATCCCTATTTTGATAAGCTTCTGCCAGATCATATAAAGTTGCTACTGGTGCCTCTTGCCTTCTTGTTTTGTTCATAAAAAACCTTCTTTCTACTTTTTTTCTTAGCCAATCTAGCTAAGATAGCAAAATTATAACATACTCATTAACATAATTCAACTATTTTTAAAAATTCTCCTTTCACCTCTCCTCTTTTATAATATTTTTACTACCCAAATAAGTAGCCACAAAATAAGCTCCATAAATTATGCCAATCACGCCAACTGTAATTACAATCGATGGCAATAAATCCTCTGTACTTGCTAAACCTGCCATCATACTAAGCACAAACTGAATACCAAACACAGAATGGATAATAGCTAATACTAAGGGTAAAGCAAAAAATATACCAATTTGTCTAAACAATGCCTTATTTATCATTTTCTCGTCACAGCCAATCTTTCTTAAAATAGCATATCTTTGATGGTTGTCGGCGCTTTCTGTTAGTTGTTTTAATGCCAAAATGGCAGAACTTGCAATTAAGAAAATAATCCCTAAATAAATGGCAACAAAGGTAACAATTGTTGCTAAACCTACACTTGCCTCCACAATCTTAATTTTCGACATACCGGTCTAACTTAATTCCTTTATTTTCTAGGTTTTGAACAAAACTGTTACTACTATTATCAAATATTGCTTCTATTTTTTCCTTTTCTTCGTCTGTTTTTCCATTGTAATTAGCTGCTAAAAAATGTCTTACTTTATTTTCTTCTTGTAAAGGACAATTATCTGGTACTACCATAATTCCAATATTAACATGACTAGAAGACATATCAATAAATCCTTCTTGGCAAGATTCATACTTTGAATCATATTGTTTTCCTGCTATAGTAAGTGGATTATCTTTGTTTTTTAAGCTTTTATTTCGTAATTCTTCCATTGTTTTAAAATCGCAAAGCATGATATATTCGTTATCATTTAACTCATATTGTTTTGTTCCATATAACTTGGCTAATTTATTATAATCACTTATTTTTACAATTTGTTCTGGTGTATCATAAGCTAACATAGGATACTGTGCTTTTATCTCTTCAATTGCACTTCCTAAAAAAGTCCCCATGGTTAGCCTCTCATCTGTATACATTGAAATTTCTACTATATCTTTTAACACATCCATGTCTAGACCATTTTCTTTTAAAGTTTCTTGAATTGTTACCTTAGAATCTTCTTGTTGCATTTTGGTATAAACATTTTCTTTTCCATAGGAATCGATTGCTCTTTCTGGTAAGTTGGCTTCCTTATATAAGTTGATATCAACTGGCGTCATTTCGATTAAATCTTTTTGCATGCAATTTCTTAAAGATAAGCTGGAAGATAAAATAGAAATAGTCATAAATAGCATTAAACAAATAACACTCATACTAACTACCATTGTGTTGATTTTATTATTAATTTGTCTTAAGACAAACATGTTGGTTCCTTTTAAATAAACGTTTTTTATGGACTTTATCAAATGTAAAACAAAGCCTGATAATGACCAAAATAACAAAATGGTAGATACAATTCCCATTAAAATGACGGGTAGCATTTTTTCTGCTGTGTCCATAGTTTGTACCCCACCAGTTACTTTCCAGTAAGCATATCCTAGCACAATGCTTGCTACGAAAAAGATAACAACACATAAAACAGGATTTTTTATTTTAACTTTTTCATTTTTCTTTAAGAATGTTAGCAAGTTAATTAATTTGTATCTTGAAATAGTTATGGTATTAAATATCGCAACTGCTACATACATAATAGCAAAATAGACACAGGTTTTGATACATGCATTTTTAGAAAAGACAAAGGTGAATTCGCTCATATTAGCTTCAAATAATTTAGCAATTAGGACTGACATAAATTGGGAAGCAAATACCCCTATAATAATGCCAATAGCTAGTGATATAATACCTACTAATATGGTTTCTAGTAAGATTATTTTTGAAATTTGTCTTTTCCCCATCCCGAAGTGTCATATAAATTCCAAATTCTTTTTTTCTTCGGTTTATTAAAAAATTATTGGCATATACAATTAGTAAGCCTAAAATAACAGCAACAAATACAGAAACCATACCAAGCATGTTAATCATTAATTTAATAAGGTCTCTACTTGACTGTGAAACAGTTAACATTGCTTCTTGACTATCTAAGGAATTAAACATATAAAAGATAGCTACTCCTAACACTAAAGTTAAGAAATAAATAGCATAGTCTTTGAAGCTTTTTTTCATATTTTCAAAAGATAATTTAAATAACATCGTTTAAATCACCTCCAAGAAGTGTTTGTACCTCAATTATTTTTTCAAAAAATTGTTTTCTGGTGTCATTTCCCTTTACTAATTCATTAAAGATTTTACCATCTTTGATAAATAAAATCCTGCTTGCATACGAAGCGGTAAAAGCATCATGTGTTACCATTAAAATAGTAGCTTCCATTTTTTGATTTAATGTTTCAAAATTTTCTAGCAATTGTCTTGCTGATTTCGAATCTAATGCACCCGTTGGTTCGTCTGCCAAAATTAGCTTTGGATTAGTAATAATAGCCCTTGCCGAAGCAATCCTTTGCTTTTGTCCTCCTGACACTTGGTACGGATATTTTCTTAATATATCAGCAATTCCCAATTTTTGTGCTATCGTATTTACTCTTGTTTCAATCTCATTTGCTTTTACTTTTTGAATCATAAGAGCAAGGGCAATATTTTCATAAGCTGTTAAAGTATCTAATAAATTAAAATCTTGAAAGATAAATCCTAGTTCTTCTCTTCTAAACTTATTTAACTTATTTCCTTTTAGCCTTGTAATATCTTGCCCATTAATTATGATATGCCCCGCCGTTACTTTATCAATCGTCGAAATACAATTTAGCAATGTAGTCTTTCCACTACCGTGATGCTCCCATAATCCCCACAAATTCTTTTTTATCTACTCCAAAACTAATATTATCAATCGCTTTACTTAAGTTTGTTTTCGTTCCATAGTATTTTTCAATATTTTTAACCTCTAAAATTCTTTCCATTTAAAAATTTCCTCCTTTTGGCTAAACTGGGACAGGCACACTTTAGCCATTCCTTCTTCTTGTTTTTATTATAAAGCATTTTTCTAAAGAGTAACATCGATTTTTCTTACATTTTTCTTACATTTTTGTAAGGTTTAAAAAGAGCCGTAGCCCTCGAATAAAATATTCGTAGGCTACAGCTCTTTCCTGCTGTCTTGACAAACAACTAGTCAATGCTGTCCAATCGTGTACCAGGATATCTCATACTTCTAGAAGGAATTTCATCAATTCTTTTTAGGAACGTAAATTCTTTCTTTATACCGAAAAATTCTCCCATCCCATAATAGGCATGGGCACCTTTTACTTGATTAGGATAATATGTCATTATAGTTTTTATGCAGGCTTCTAGCTCATATGAAAAAATATCTTCCGTAGCTGTCTCAGCTGTGTCTGCTATCCTTTGACATATTTCCATGATTATCGCTGCTGTTCCTGCTAAATCTTTCGGGGAATAGAATTCTTCATTGAAAAACTTTTCTAAAAATTCAATAATAAATTCTTTTTCATTATCCTTAAAGTAAAATTCGGTTATTGCTCCTTTTTTTGTCACTCTCCAAGGAATAATTGAAATCTTCCGTTTTTCCTCAACAAGAAAATTCCATACCTTGTCCACGCTATTGTACTCTACGTCTACTCTTTGCTCAATTTGCTTGTCTTTCATTTTTTGTTTTCCTCCTGTCTTTTTGTATCCTTTAAATTACAATTAAAAAGATACTGTGGCTTTTAACCACTTAAAAAATATTTATGTTCACATATCAATTGTATCATATTTACATAAAAAAGTAAATATC
>CANRXN010000120.1 GCA_947643945.1 uncultured Clostridium sp. | reverse complement strand
GGTTACAATAATGAATTGACTTTTTATTTATGTTTGATACTTTTTATGTGTACCCTATTTTTGTTTTTTGATAAAATTTAAAGAAATCCAGATTAGCTTAAATTTAAGCTTTTCCGGATTTCTATCTTTTCTATCATAAACATAATTACTATTCTATTTTTCTTCTTGCTTTTCGTTTGGTTGTCTTTCTTTGTTGTCAATAGTTACAACATTTGTGTCAAAATTGTAAGTAATTCCTTTATCTATTTTTAATTCTTCTTTAAATGTTTTTTGGTTATCTTGTTTTTCGATTTGTTCTAACATCTTGTTTTGTGCTTCTAGCCCATATTTTTCTTCTAATTCCTCCATACTTAAGGTTGGTTCTCTAAAACTTTTGATGTAATCTACTGGATATTCTTCTAATCCCTTTATTCCTGTTAGTATTCCATCTCCAATAAATCTTTTATAACAGATTTCTTCTTTACTCTGTTCATTAAATATTATTATTTTACCATCTTTATAAACGCCAAGGCACAGGTTAGTAGGGTCTATTAATAATGTCACATTGTCTTTTTCAATGTCAATTGCAACTAAAGCATGATTTATCATTAAGAATCTTTGTACTATTTCTTTAGCTGTTATTTTTTCTCTATTAATGTTTTCCATTTTTTCTTTGATTAAAAAAGAATTACTAGGTAAAAAGTTTTCTTTTTCCCTTTTCTGTTCTTTTCCTTCCTCATCATAATAAATAGTTGTCAATGTTCCATTTTTAAGAAGAGTCCTTTTTTCTATTTTTCCGTCATAATAGAATATTGTTCTTTCACTATCTCTATCAGCAACTTTTCGTGAAGTAACTTGTCCTGTTTTATCATACCCTATAGCTGTATAAAACATCTTATTCTTTTTATTTTCTTCTGTCAAATTTCCTTCTTTATCATAAATTTTTTCTTTCTTTTCATTTCCTTTTGTTTCTGTTATGATTTTTTCATAAGCAAATTCTTCTCCATCACTATACCATGTTATCTCTTTTTGATTTTCTTCCTCTATTTGCTTTTTAGTAATATTCCCATCTTCTGCATAATTAAATATAATGATTTTGTTTCCTTCTTGTATTATTTTTTCTTGCAACTTTTCATTATCATATACTTTTGCTATTCCCTGCTTAATGTTTATTCTTTGATTTCCTTCTATTTTATTATGTTCTATATTATTAGGTATTAAATCTCCTTCTTTTTTCATATAGACAACAACCATTCTAGCATTATATGAGGGATTGATTTCATTAAATTTATCTGTAATATTAGCCGCCATATTTCGACAAACTCCTATTCCCTCTTCCCCCATCATATCCATTCCTAAATATCCTCTTGCATTTATTTTTGGCTCTCCATACCCTTTAATTGTTTTATGCATATCGTTCATGGTTCGCATTATAATTTCCATGTCGCTTTGAGAATTTATATCAAATGCTTTGGCATATTCTTTCAATTCTTGCCCGATATTCATCTACTTGCTTTCGAGCTTCTATTTGAGCTTTTATTTGTTCTGTGGTAGGTCCTAGAGCAAGAGCCGCTGCTCCCTCTAAGAGCAAATATAACCAATATCTTTTTAAGTTATGTAATATATTTTGTTTTAATGATGGTTTTTCTCCTACTTCGTTTTCTATATCTTTTTCAAATACTTCTTGTGGACTTTCCCCATATTTTACATAAATATCTAAATATTTCCCCTCTTGTTTTAATTGTTTTATATCTTGTTTTTTATAATTTCTAGAAACATATTGTCGAAAATAATATGGCCCATATTCTTTATAAATCTGCTCATATTCTTTTTTCTTGGCTAATTGTTTTACTTGCTTCTTTATTTCTTTTTTATCCATACTTCTTATCCCCCCTATTTAAAAAACGTCCAATATACAATGGCTACTATCTCCAATATCGTAATAAATGGAAATCCAATCACAAAATTTAGTTTTTGAGTCTTATGACGAAACGTATACATACCAGCAATTGTTCCAATTCCACCACCCAAAGCTGTTACAATAAATAACGTCTATTCTGGAAAACGCCAAGAGCAATATTTAGCCTTTTTCTTATCTAGAAACATGATAAAAAAGACAAAAAGATTGATGGCTACAAAATATAATATAATATTTTGCCATGAAAATATTTCTTCTATATTAACATTTGTTTGTTTTACAGGCATTTTGTTCCTCCCCTTTTATTTTTCTTTAGAAATCAAAATCTAAATAGGCATATTTTTTCGTGGTAAAGCTTTTGGCTTTTTCTATCTCTTCTTTTGCTGTTGTTGCTATTTTACTAATTCGTATAAATTCATTTTCTTTTCTTACTAATGGATTAATGTATCGAATTTTAGCATTATCAATGCTAACACAATATTTCTCCTCTACTTCTACATCACTTTCTTTTATTTTAGTTGCTTTTCTCCATATAGTAAAGTTGTTAGCAATGTTTCTACTTTTACAATTCTCAATTTTTTCTATGATTTGCGCTTCTGTTAAATGGTATAAATCACTTTTGGTAATTAACTTTTCTTTTGCCATAATTTTCATGACATCTGCTAAAAATTGCATCGAAAATTTTGTTTTATTTTCGATGTATTCATTGGAAAGTTTCCTCATTCCTTTGACAAATTCTTCTGCTTTTTCCTTGCTTTTAAAACCTAATTCTACTACTTTTTCTTCATTGGTTTGAATCTCAATATCTTGGTACATTTCCCTTACTTCTTCTAAATCCCATAATGGCATACATGCACCCAAACCATTAGCAAGAGTATACTCTAATCTGTCACTAGAAAGCTGTGGTGTATTATTGTCGGCAATGGGGTAGATATGATAGTCTTCGATTTCGGCTTGCTTTATTCCGTCTTTTGCTAATTGCTTTACTATTTCTGGTGAATTCTTGATAATCTGGCTGGTTAATTCTTCGGTTGCTTCTTGTTTTTCATAGTCACCTTCCATATAATCAATGGTATGTTTAAATACTGGTGTGGCAATGTCATGAAATAACCCTGCTAGTGTTTGTTTTTTGTCTTTTGTAAAATTCCATATAATCAAAGCTACTGCTATACTATGGTCTAAGCTCGAATACCAAAATTCATTGTGAAACATTTTAGAATAAAAAGTTCCACAGGTTGTGCTTATTTTAGCTTGCTTTTTCATGGTTGGTGTTTCAATATATGGCTTTAAAAATTCTGGTATTCCTTCTGGTGATAATATTTTAAAGTATTCTTGTAATTGTGGGGTTAGGCTTTCTATATAGTTTTTCACTTTTTACTTCCTTTCTATTATTTTTTCTACTTTAAATTTTATATTATGTTTCGTGCTTTGTCAACCTATGTGCAATTGGTTAAGACCCAGTGGTTCCGGGTTTAAATGGGGACGTTGTAAAACAACGTCCCCATTTAAACCCGGAACCACTGGGTCTCATTAACCAAACAAGCTCATTTGGTTACTTTGGCTCATACCATCTAAGCAACCAAAAACTTTCAGTAAATCGGTTACAGAATTTCCTACTTTAGAACGTATTTTTAGGTCGTCAATTGACATGAATTTTCCGTTCTTCTCTTGCTGCTACAATTCCTTGGGCCGCTACAGTTCCAAGCCCTGGTATACTGTTTAGTGGTGGACGTATTCCGCCTTCTTCTACTAAAAATTTTGTGCTGTGTGATTGGTATAGGTCAATTGGTAAGAAGTTATAGCCTCTTTCGTACATTTCTAAGACAAGTTCTAAGATGGCATACATGTTTTTGTCTTTTACTGTTGCTGCATTTCCTGCTAAGTCGATTTCCTTCATTTTGTTTTTTACTTTTTCTTTTCCAAATATCATACACTCACTATCAAATTCGTCTGCTCTTATCGAAAAGTAAGAAGCATAATAAGCTAGTGGCTGGTGAACTTTGAACCACGCAATTCGAAAGGCATTGGTTACATAGGCTGCGGCATGGGCTTTGGGGAACATGTATTTTATTTTTTCACAAGATTTAATATACCAATCTGGTACATTATGCTCTTTCATTAATGCTACATATTCTGCCCATTTTTCTGGGTCTTTTAAGGCTTTTCCTTTACGTACTGTTTCCATGATTTTGAAAGCCGGATTTGGTGGCAAGCCTTGCTTGATTAAATAAATCATGATGTCGTCACGACAACAGATGGCATCTTGCAAAGTCACTGTTCCTGCTTCAATTAAGCTTTGCGCATTTCCTAGCCATACGTCAGTTCCATGAGATAGTCCTGATATTCTAATTAGTTCGTCAAAGGTGGTTGGTCTTGTGTCTACTAACATTCCTCTTACAAATTTGGTTCCAAATTCTGGCACCCCAAAGCTTCCTACTTGGGAATGAATTTGTTCTGGTGTTACCCCTAAAGCTTTTGTTGAACTAAAAATTGACATGGTTTCTTTGTCGTCTAAAGGCACTTTAGTTGGGTCAATTCCTGTAATGTCTTGTAACATTCTTATCATGGTTGGATCGTCA
>CANRXN010000119.1 GCA_947643945.1 uncultured Clostridium sp. | reverse complement strand
CAAAAACTTTATTAGAAAACGCAGATATGAATAGTGATGGAAAAATCACAGTAACTGACCTTAGTATTCTAATCCAAAAAATCGAAAATAAATTAAATTATGAAGTAACAATAAGAGACTTATTAGTGAATAACTATTATCCAATAAAAGGCGAAGAAATAGTAATAAGCTTTGATGCAGATGTAAATTATGATGCAACCATTCAAGCAATTACAGTAAATGGAAAAGAATATGAAATAAAAAGAAACGAAGCCAATAACAATTTATACGAAATCAAAATAAACGTAGGAAATACCAGCGGGGTAAAAGAATACAAACTAGAAAAAGCAAAATTGGACAATGGCAAAGAAGTGAAAATAGAAGAGGAGGTTAAAGTTGATGTCTTAAAACAACAACCTCAAATTCAAAACTGGACAGTAGAAGAAGATATCGAAAAAACAGAATTGAATGTATCCTTTGATGTAGTAGACCCTGACCAAGCCTTTGTTTCTGGAAATTATAGAATTGTCGAAAAACAAGAAGAAAACGAAGCAGAAAATGAGTCAGCAGAAGGAGATGCTATCTTAACAGGAGAAGTAACAGCTGGAAATAATAAAATTAACGTTAAAGTAGAAGAAGGAAAAATCTATCAAATCATTATGTGCTTGACCTATAACTTAGATAGCGATACTTTAGAAATAGAAGGAGAAAATCAAGTAACGGTTACCGAAAAAGAAGACTTAAAATTAGTTGTAGACTATGATTTTAAAGTATCCGATTTAGAGACTTATCGTTATCATGACGGAATCGAAGAAAAAACAGAAGAATTTAAGACAGGAGAATACATAAACTTAAAATTCAATAGCACAAATGCTACTACTTGTACCCCAAAAGAAGCGATTATCAATGGAAAAACCTATCCATTAACCAAAGAAAACGATAAATATAAAGCAGTAGTAGATGGAGCAACTAGTACAGGAACCCATACTGTTAAATTAGAAAAAATAATTTTAAGTAATGGAAAGAACTTTGAAGTAGGGCAAGAAGTAGAAGTAAAAGTAATCAAAAACGCACCAGTAGTAAAACGATTTAGAGCAAATGAAAGCGTAGAAGACAAAGAAATTAATATGCATCTTTTCTTAAAAGATATTGACAAAACAATCACTGACCTTACCGTAAAATTATATGATAACCAAAATAACGAAATAACAACTAAAAATTTAACCGATAAATTAGTAGAAGAAAACCTAACAGATGAAGAAACCGAAGAAGAAATCAAAAATACCTATTACATTAATAGTCAGTTAGACACTAGCACAGCAACAATGCAAGATAGCTATAAAGTAAAAATAATTGCGAATTACCAACTATTAGAAAATGATGATGAATCTATTCATACAGAAGAAGTATTGTTGGAAGAAACCATAGAAGCAAACCCAGTTGTAAACATTGAAAAAGTAGACGTTTCTAAAAAATATCCAGAAAAAAATGAAAATATCACATTAACCTATAAAGTGGAAACCAATAAAAAAGACCTAAAACTTACACACATTATGGTAAATAACCTAAAATGTATTGCAACCAAACATATCGACAATGACGAAAATGTGACCTATACAGTGACATTAAGTGCAGGAGAAACAGCTGGAATCTTAAACTTAGATACAACAGAATTCATTTTTGAAGGAAATGTAATAGCACGTGTAAAAAATAATGTGCAAGTAGATGTCTTAAAAGACAAACCTACTAGCCAAGCATTTTTACAAGTAGACGACATTGATAATAGTACCGTTAGATTAACCGCTAATATCGTAGACCCAGATAAGGCATTTATTAGGGGAAAAGCTGATTTAGTTAGAAATAGTGATGGCGAAATAGTAGCTACCAAAGAATTTGACGCTGAGCATATCACATTTGTAATTGAAAATGTAGAATTAGAGACTGAATACACCCTTGTTGCTAAAATGACCTACGATAGAGATACCAATAAATTAACAGAAGAAACCAATCAAAACTATGTGGAAGACGAAGAATTTAGAAGAAGACCAATTCAATTGATTGCAGACTATCAACTAAAAATAGAAAATATTAAAACCTATCGAGGAGAAACAGAAAGTAAATACTTAGAAAGAGGAGAAGAGGTAACCATAGCTTTTGATAGTACAAACAAAACAGCCTTTTATCCTGTTCAAGCAGTGATTAATGGAAAAACCTATTCACTAGAAAAACAAGGAACAACTTATAAAACTAAGGTACCAGTAGTTTCAAGCTTTGGACCAAAAACAATTACCATAGAAAAAGTAATTCTAAATAATACAAAAGAAATCGAAATCACTGAAAATAACCAAACAAGAGTAGGAATTTTAAAACTAAGACCAACCATTACAGGATTTGGTTATGTAGAAGATGAACAAAATCAAGCGATTAAAGTAAATTTTGTGGTAAATGATGTGGAAGATACCATAACAGGAGGAACCATTAAAATTACAAATGAAAACGGAGAAATTGTAAAACAAGAACCATTTTCTCGTGATATGACAGAAATTAGCTTCCCAAAAGGAGTTTGCGAAGAATACGAAATAGAAATATTAGTAGATTATGACCTAGATACCAACCAAATTACAACAGGAGATAACGAATACGTAGCACAAAAATTACTAGCAGAAGGAATTAACGTAAGTGGTGAACGTCTATTTGAAGTAAAAGACATCTTAGAAATTAGTTTATACCAAGAAGGAAAAGCATCTGAAGTAACAAGTATAACCGAAGCACAATTAAAAGACCACTTAGACGACTATATCGTAAAGGTAAGAACCAAAGGAATGCCAATATTCTATACACAAATTGAAGATTATGAAATTACAGAAGAAGGAGACTTAAACTTTATCTTAGCTTATGATAATGTAATTCAATATCAAGATGGAACCAAACAAAATAAACTAAAAGTAACCTATAGCAAAATGGAAGATGGGGTAGCTCATAATAAGAGCATTGAATATCTGATTTCCGAAATAGAAAAAGACCCAACAGGAACCTTTACTTTAACACAAAACTATGATGCTTCTTATTTGAATGTATCAAGAAATAGCATCATACCAAATACTTTTAGAGGAACTTTAAATGGAAATGGCTATAAAATTTACAATATTAACAAACCATTATTTGAAACCCTAGAAGGAGCAACGATTAAAAATCTTACCTTAGAAAATGTGAATTTATTAGGGGCAAATAGCAAAGGATCTATTTCAAATGTGGCACAAAACACAACCATTAGCAATGTTCATATCAAGGGATTAGATATGACAACAGGAACCAATGAATCTGGTGGAATGGTTGGTGATATGCAATCTGGTTGTACCGTAGAAGAAAGTAGCGTAACGAAACTTCATATCAAATTAGACCATATTAGGGTAGCAGCAATTGCAGGAAAATTTGATGGAAGTACCATTAAAGACTGTTATGTAGAAGGTATCATAGAATCCATTACCTCAACTAGAGATGGTGTAGGAGGAATTGCTGGAGATGGCTGGGGAACAGCAGATGCTACTATTACGAATTGTATTGCTAAAATAGAATTTGTAAACAATACAAGAGCGAAAAACAATGGAGGAATTTTAGGACTTGTTAGAAATAACAAGGTAACACTAACCAATAATATCAGTTTATGTACAGGAACAGGAGTAAACAAAATATGTGGTACAGCTATGAATTCTGCTTCAACCAACAACTATGAATTAGAAGAATCTGAACTAATTTCCAATGCATCTGGAAATAAAGTTAAGAAAATAGCAAAAGACAATATAAATCAAGAATTCTTTGTAGAAGAAGCAAAATTTGACGAAGAGAAATGGGATTGCACGGATGCTTCTTACGAGAACTTACCAACATTGAAAAAAGACATCCATAAGGAAGATGATATTGTAGTAGAACAACCAACAACGAATAAGTTATACATTCCAGAATATAGCAGAATTAAAAAGATAGCAGGATTTGATACCAATAAATTAACAACTTATCATAACTTGCATAAATTAATGCCATATTATGATGCAAAATACTTAGTAATGGATGCATCAACCATTCCTACGACTGATGTATTAAATACAAAAGTAATTAAACATATTTTACCTTATGCCAATGGAAAATTGATAACCTATATTACTTCAAAAGATTATCAAAAAATCACAACGATTAAAGTAGTCTTTGAAGATTATAGCGTAAAAGAATATAACGTAAACTTTGAAAAATTCCAACAAAATATAGCAATTTATAAAATACCAGAACTAAACTTAAATTATGCTTATGACAATTATGCCATCAAAGAAGATGGAGGCATGATAACTACCATAGAAGAATACATGAAAGGTCTTGATTATACAACCGATTTAGACCCACTAACAACGGCAGGAGATAGTAGATTATACAAAGATCATTACAATCAAATTATAAAAGCCAATGCAAAACAAATTGCAATGCAATTATTACAAAATGATGAAAATAGTGTACTTACTATGGAAAATAAGGTATTAAATAGTAAAATACA